>JADYZA010000154.1 GCA_020853375.1 Verrucomicrobiota bacterium
ACCACTCGTCTACCGGTCCGTTATCGCGATAATCGATCGGAACAAAAGCCAGCTCGTTCAACCACGATGTGATCGTTCCTTGCGGAGTCACATAACCGGCGGCAAGACTGGTGCCCATTGAAATCCCCAGCACCGCGTTGTCGTTCAACGACATCGCGCCGGCCAGCGCCGTAACCTCTCCGTCGTTTACCACCTCAAAGGGAATTCCATTCCAGGCGGTTTTAAGTTTTTTGAAAATAGGACGGACTTCGCCTTCAAAACGATCTTCTGGAACACCGCGGAAAAGCGAGGCAACGCGCACTTCATTATTCACGTAAACACCAGCCGCGCTGCCACCGATGGCATCCACTCGGGGAAGATGTTCCGCCGCCCGCTTGAGCGAATCCATGGTTCCGTCGAAATGGTATTGCGGGTTTCTTTCGAAATACGGATCCCATTTGATCTCTTCCGAAAAAACCACCTGTCCATCGATCAGGGCAGCGCACTTCCGGTCACTTCCGCCCAAATCGAACCCTATCCGGCATCCGTCGAGGTGTCCTCCGAGAACCGACTCTTCTGCTATCGGCTCGACTATCTGATCAGCGGTTGTTCGTTCGAAAATTAACGCATGATCGTAAATTTTCTCTCCGATGATTCTGGAGTCAAACCGGCCGATATCTGTGTAGTTATAGTGGTTCTTCAGCCGCTCAAATAGCGCTTCCGGCCCAGCGAACAATATCCGGTTTCCGCCAAATGCCCAGAGCATAGCTTTCACCATTCTCTCCATATATTGGAAATTCCGATCGGCCTCAACGTCTGGCAAAATCCTCAGAATGCGCCGCGCCACAGCCTGATTATTCCGCAACAGACCAAGCGTGACGACTTCGGCTCCCGCAGCCGCCCTTACATCCCGTTCATAAGCGCAGTTCCATAAAACCGCCGGGCAGAAGTCGCGGTCCAGCGGTGGTTTGATTTTCGGTTCCCGTATCACAGTCATATTCCTCCAACCCACGGACAGAAGAATGGTGAAAACGGTCAAAAACCTAAAGGTCAAAAATTTATCGTTAATAACTATGTTTTAACTATATTGACTTTTACGACTCCAACCGTATTCTGCCCGCATGAAGCTCAATTATGCGCTCAAGGAGCCAACAGACTATTTCAAGGGAATTGGCAAAACCAAACTGCCGTCGCCAACAGACATCCTGATTTTTTCCAGATCAGTTAAAGAGAAGCTTCAGCAGGAAGCGCTGCAAAACCGGTCACACCACCGTTTTGTATTGGCCTTTAACCTTCAAACTAGAGGGCATGTTAATCTTAACCACTTGTCACTTCCATTCAGCCCCGGCCAGGCTCTGCTGATTCATCCATATCAGTTTCATCACTTCAGCCAACTGGCTTCAGCAAAACTCCTCTGGTTGTTTTGCACCTTTGAGCTGCACAACGATCAATCGCTGGAACCGCTTAGAAACCGGATTCTAGAGGTCAGCAGGCGCTCCATCAAAGCACGGAATGCTCTGCTTGAGGAATGGCACCTTTGTTCCGATATAACCCCAGACAGCGAGCTGCAAGACACACAGTTGCAAGTCGCACTGGCCCGGCTGTTAATCTGCCTCAAGCAGGATCGTCAGGCTTCGGCTGAGGACCTCCCCCCGGAAGCCAGCGACAGCTTTCTCAGAACGATCAATCGCCTTATGACCGAATGGCGCGGGAAAACAATGGTCGTCGCCGATCTGGCGAAAGCTCTAAGTTTATCCGAATCACGATTGAGAGCCGTTTTCAGAGAAACCGCAGGCATCCCGCTGGGAAGCTATATTCAAAACTATCGTCTTAACCGCGCCATGTCCTTGCTGAGAACAACAACGCTTCCGGTTGGTGATGTCGCCGAAGAATCAGGCTTTGGATCCCCTCAGGCATTCAGCCGGATTTTCAGAAAAGAAACAGGACTAACGCCAAGAAACTACCGACTAAAAGGTGAAACCTTGCACAACTGACGACCAAACTTCTACGGAGCGATGCCTACTTCGATCCGGTAGAATCCTGCGGTGTTGGTGCTATGCGCAGTGTCCGTGAAGGCTCCGGCGGTAATATGATCCGCAAGCGGTACCGACGGGAATCCGCTTACTAAATTGCTCGTCCAATATACGGTGTAAAAGCGTCCATCGACTTTATTCCAACGAAGCGCATAGCTTCCGGGAGACCCCGCATTTTTATCAAATTGCGTTATCGCAAAAAACGCGCTCGGATCCGTCGGACTATATCCGGCGACGTAGGCTTCTTGCACGGTATTGACACCATTCGAGCAGATCGTATTGGGATTCACATTCGTCGTGCCGCCATAATATCGGGCCTCCCACTCGTCAGGCAGCCCATCTTTATCCAAATCATCCGTTCCGACCAAAACAGGTAGAAACATCAGCAGCGAAAGAGAGTCGGCTAGCGAATAGGTATCGGCGTAATAGTTTGTGATCAAATTGATATCCGCTTTGTTCAGCGGAGCATCAAATTCCCAGCGGGCAACCATATTACTCAACACGGGCGACTGCCCTGTCATATCCTGGCGGATTTCCGCAGCGGTGAGCGCGCGATTATAAACCCGCACATCATCCAATCCCCCAGCAAAGGAATACCAGTGACCCTTACCAACCCACATGCCTGCAACCGACAGATGCCCTGTCCAATAAGCCGAATTAGTACCGGTTACAGCCGTATTTGTTCCGTTGATATAAATTTTTGCGGCACTTCCGTCCTGCGCAATGGCGACGTGGCTCCAAGCTCCGACCGGGATTGTTCCAACCGAAATCACCGATGATTTCGTCACATCATTATCTTCTATGCACAATTGAACCGCGCTATTTGTTGCGCGGCGGATAAGAAGGAAGTTGTAGTAGGTGTCCTCAAAGATATTCACAATATCTTCCATCGTGTTGGTTTTCGTCGGTTTAATCCAAAACTCGATAGTCCCCGCTGAAGAGGAATACCCCTCTTTGCCGCAATTGATGTAGTCCGCATTGACGTCGTTCGTATTGCCCGCCAACGTCATGAACCCTGGAGATCCGTTGGCCGCTGAACCGGAAGTCCACTGCCCGCCTACAACCGTACCGTCCCTGTGATTTCCGGAGAAATCAGCCGTGTAAAGCGATTTGATCTTTTTCCATAGGATGTCACGCACCTTGGCTAGATCTGAGTTAAACTCGCCCCAGAATCCGTATCCGCCCGTTAGGAACGCCGTGCAAGACCCATAGGGGCGGTAGCCGGGAAAATTCGTATGATACGCAACCCGGTACCAGCCGTTCTGACCATCCATGAAGTTACTAAACAAAGGGGCATTAATGTCTTTATTGCCAGCACCGTAGATCAGTTGCGCACTCAAGCCTTCCATCACCGATCTATCTGGGAATGAAAGTCCTGTGACATCCCGGTTTCGATACATGGTTTCAAAAAAATTCACGAACCGGCGGGCATGACTGATATCCCACCCTACGTTTGTTCCCGGCATATCCGGCCAGCCTTGATACATCGGAGAAACGGCACCCGTATATCCGGCGTATTTATAATCTCCGTAATCATCCCATGATCCTAAATCAAAATTGATCCCCGTAACCGGGCTGCCCTGAAAATTCGTCAGTGAACTGTAGGAAAACCGATTCGTCATCAGCACGGCCCCAAGCTCAACATAGGCCAGCAGGTTGGTTCTTTCCGATTCGACCAAGGGAACCAGCACCGGATCTTTTGCATGGGCCGCCAGCATTTCGACCACCCCACCAAGAATCCACATGTCCGTGTCGGTAACAAAGTTGAAGTACGAAGGGGGATTTAGCTGTGTTGATCCGAATTCGCGATTGAGAAGTTTGAGCAAAAACTCCTTGTGGTTATAGAGGCCCGATTCGGCGCCATAGGCTTTGCGCTGAAATATCCCCTGATCGGCAAAAATCCAGCGATGATAATGATCCGTAAGAATAACAGGCGTGTACTGCGCCACCAAATTGGTCATATTCGCTGTCCGCTGCGCTTCGGGAAGATCAACAATCGTATTAATCAGATAGGCAACCGCGTAAAGAAACTGACTGCCAACCAACACGCCCTCCAGCCTCCCAGGAACGCCGTTGGTCAAGGGTGCGCCCAGCCACATCTTGGCTGGTGCTTCCAAAGGATGGACGGATTGCGTCGGATAGCCCGGCCAGTAGTGATAAACATATTTATTCGTATAGGTGAGATACTTGTAGGCGGACAGATACACTTCAGCAAGCCCGTCGAGCTGCGTAAGATTCGTCGTCGCGGCGGCGAATCTCAACAGGTTCACCGTATACATCTCAATGTTATAGAGAACATATGTATCCGGAATGCGAAAACTGGAATCAATCGAATCAATGAAGTATTGCTTCCGGTTGTTCCAGATACGGTTGAGTTCTGTAATACTTGGCGAAGTCATCACCGGCGCCGGAGTCTGAACCAATTTGATGTTGTCAACATAGGCCTTGCTCTGCCATGTGCTTCCCCCAGAAAAAGATAACTTGAAGTAAGAAATCGAGGCGACATTCGTCTTAAAGGCAAAAATCGTTTGCGGACCCAGAGCCAGAGCCGACCCATCCAATGTTCCGCTCCATGTCTGGGAATTGGCGTCAAAATCTATCTGGAAGGAATGCCTGACACCTTCTGCGGCAAGGTTGCTCAAGGTGATCAAGTTGGTCCCATCATACACACCCACCACACCGTTATACACCCTGAACATCGGACCAACCGTTGAGCTATCCGTATTGTTGGAAGACTGCAGCGAAAAATACAGATTGTCGGTTGCGGCATAGTGGTCTATCTGAAAATCGATCGTTAAGCGTCCGGCCATTACGGCCTCCGACGCCTTCCACAGCGCATGTCCTGCCTGAACCGTATCAAGATCATAAAGATACAATCTCTTATTCCCCGATCCTCCGAACGGATCCGCCGGAATCGACCCGCTAT
>JADYZA010000155.1 GCA_020853375.1 Verrucomicrobiota bacterium
CTGGCGCGGCACTGGTGATCGGCAGTTTTATGCGTAAGGAGATGAAGGCGGTTCTTCTGCTTGCTCCGAAGAAGTCTGGCCGGATTTATGACCTGCGCGATCAGCGCGCTTTGCAACTGCTTTGCGATCAGTTCGCGGTGGCTCTGGAAAACTCCAATCTTTATACCGCTGTGCAGAACGGAAAAATCTACAATGAAACTCTGCTTGATTCACTGACCAGCGGTATTGTGGCTGTGAATTCCGACCGCAAGATAACGGTATTTAATCAGCGTGCGCAAAAACTTACGGGGCTTGCGGAGTCGGAGGTGGTAGGCCGGACGATGGAGGTTCTGCCTCCGGCGCTTATCAGCGGGCTGGGAATTATTTTGAATACGCAGGCAGGGTTCCGTGACAAAGACATGTCGATTTTGCTTCATGAAGAGGATGTGCCGATCCGGGTCAGCGGGTCTATGTTTCGCGGGCACACTGGCAATCTGCTTGGAGCACTGCTTGTCTTTAATGATATGACTGTGCTCAAAAAGATGGAGGAGCAGATTCGCCGCACCGATCGGCTTTCAAGCATTGGAACGCTTTCTGCCGGTATGGCGCATGAAATCAAGAATCCGCTGGTTACAATTAAGACCTTCACACAGTTGCTTCCTCAGCAGTATAGCGACTCGGACTTCCGCCACACCTTTTTTGATCTGGTGGGCCAGGAGGTTAAGCGAATCGACACGATTGTGAACCGGCTTCTTAATTTCTCCCGCCCGGCCAAGGCTTCGCTGAAGCCGGTTTCTTTGCATGAGATCATTGAGAATTCTTTGAGGCTGGCCGAACAGCAGTTTCTTCAGCACGAGATCAAGCTGGAGCGCCGCCTTGACGCTAAGCGACATCTCATCGAGGCCGATGCGGAGCAGCTGAATCAGACCTTTATCAATTTCTTTCTCAATGCAACGCATGCGATGAGTAAGGGTGGGGTGCTGACGGTGCGTACTGCGGTGATTCGGCATTCATCCGATATTCCTCTGGTTTCCGGAAGGCATCCCGGCGACTGTGTTCAAGTGGAAGTTCAAGACACCGGTTGCGGAATTTCACCGGAAGACCTGAGTAAAATTTTTGATCCGTTTTTTACCACGAAAGAAAACGGTGTCGGTCTTGGTCTGTCGGTGTCGCATGGGATTATTCAGGAACACAATGGCACCATTGACGTGGAAAGTGAAAAAGGGAAGGGCACGTTGTTCCGTGTGCAGTTTCCGTTATTGAAAACGCAGGAGAACCCCAACGAATGAGCGCACTGCCTGTCAGTATCATGTACACGCAGGACGGCGTACTGCTTCAGCGTATACGCGGCTATTTGCACGCCCGGTCTGCGGTGCGTCACATCTGCGATCCGTCGGAACTCGAACTGAGTTTGCATCAGCACCACGATACGCTCCTTTTTATGGATTTGCGCGGCGCTGAATGTATGACGGTTCTACCGGAACTGATTAAAGAGTTTCCTGACATTGTAATTATTGCGCTTGGCGCCGCCCGTTCTGACCCAGGATTGAGGGCGTTCGCGGCGGGTGTCTACGCCATTGAGCAAGGCGAGGTGGATCGCCTGCGGCTGCAAACTTTATTCGATCAGGCTCAGGCCCACCTGAGGCTTCTTCAGGAAAACCGTGTCCTGAAAGAGGGGCTGCATCGAAACGTTGCCCCAGCGGTACCGTTGCGTGAAAACATTGCGCCGTCGCTTTACCATTTTTCCAGCGCCTTCCGCCGCTTTGATAACATCGGTATTATGCTCGAGAGCATTGTAGAAGGTGTCGCCAGTTGCGCCCGCGTTTCGCGCGTTGCAGTATTCTCCATTACCCCTGCCGAAATCTACCGGTTTCGCGCCGGAATTAAATGCATGGAGGAAACCCGTGGACTGGAGTTCAAGAAAACCCATCCATTCGTCCAATGGTTGCAAATTCATGCGCACAGTATTTCACGCTCCATGCTTCGTCATATCGAGTCGATGGAAGAGCGCCTCTTGCTTGAAAAAATACTCGACCTATCCGGATCTGAAGCCATTCTGCCGCTTTTCGGACGCGAGCGATTGATCGGTTGGCTTTGCATCGGACGGTCCTCGTCTGGCGCGCCGTTTGAACAGCGGGACATTGAGGATTTGACGCTTCTTGCCGAGCAGGTTTCGGTCACTATCGAAAACTCCCTGTTGCATGAAAGCCTTGCTATACAAAAGGCGCTGGCTGAAAACCTGTTGCAGGCCATTCCTGTCGGCATTATTGCCACCGGAGCTGATGGAGCAATCCGGTGGTTCAACAGCGGGGCTGAAACGCTCCTGCATGTCACGGCAACCGACCTTATCGGACGCCCGATTGAGCGGCTTTCCAGCTATATTGCCTCGCTTCTCAACCGTTGCATGGCTGGTGAAAAAGCCGTCGGCCCTGTGGAATGGACTGAGCCGGTCACCCGCCGCGGGCTTTCGATACAGATTCGCCGCCTTCAGCAAAACGGGCAATGCATGGGGGCGATGGCTGTACTCAACGACCTTACGGAAGAGCGGATTTTGCGCGAGAAGCAGAATAATCTCGAACGCGCCACGTTTTGGAACGAGCTGGCGACGGCTATTTCCCATGAAGTGCGTAATCCGCTCGTCGCCATCAGCACGTTTTCCCAGCTTCTGCCTGAGCGTTACCACGACGAGGAATTCCGTACACAGTTCCGCGATCTGACGACGCAGGAAGTTGGCCGACTGAACGGCATGATCGATCAGTTGGATGAATATGCGAACCCACCGACCATCCAGTTTGCCCCAGTCAATACGGGTGAACTATTGGAAATGGCACTATGCAAAGCCCGTAATGGTGATGTGGTCACGAAAGATGTCAGCGTCGAAGTGGAATCCGGGCTTCCGCCGATCGACGGAGACATCAATGTTCTCGCTGACTCCCTTATGCGCCTTCTGCATAATGCTTTCACGGCGGTTGAAACTTCTTCCGATCCGAAAATAGCGGTAAAAGCTTTTGCGGGAGAAATTGGAACTGGTCGACCTGCTGTTATCATTGAGGTGCGCGATAACGGCATCGGGATTTCTGCAGACCAGCACGAAAAGGTTTTTTCGCCGTTCTGCACCACGAAGACGCGTGGAGTCGGCCTCGGACTTCCCATTGTCCGTCGTACGATGATTGATCACGGCGGGCTTGTTTCGATCGACAGCGCCGGCACAGGCACTGTTGTGCGCCTTGCGCTTCCGGCGCTTGGTGATGGAGAAGGTCGTGCCGCATGAAGAAGCTTTTAATTGTCGATGATGATCCGCATCTGCTCGAATCGTTACGCGTCATATTTGACGGACTATATGAAGTCTGCACCGCACCTTCTGCTGAAGAGGCCGCCGTTTTTCTCGGACAGCAGCAGTTTGATGTTATGCTCCTTGACGTCATTTTGCCTGGAGCAACCGGGGTTGAATTTCTTCAGGTTGTGCGTGAAATTCACCCGTTCCTGCCGGTTGTCATGATCAGCGGGGCTTCTTCCATTAAGCCGGTGATGAAAGCACTAGAACTCGGTGCATCCGACTTTGTCCGCAAGCCCTTTGATATCGACGAACTCCGCCTCGTCGTTGCCCGGGCGTTGCACCTAAGCGAATTGAAATATCAGGTCGCCGGATTGCAATCCGAGCTGGCCCGCCGTCCGTTTGTAGCCGAACCGGACGGAAGGCCCATGAAAGAGGTTCTGGAAGATTTTGAGCGCAGCCTGATTAAGAAAGCGTTGCAAGGAGCCGGAGGAGTTCAAACCCGTGCCGCTGAGGTGCTTGGAACCACCCGCCGCATTCTGAGCTACCGGATTGGAAAGCTGAAAATCTCCTCGGTGGACGAGTCCGCCTGAAACGAAAAATCCCTTTCCTTTTCTGTGGATTTATGGATAATCCGCCGCTTAATTTTTCCAAGGAGATTCCATGTACGAAGTATCTGAACTGAAAAAAGGGCTGAAAATCGAAATCGACGGAGCTCCTTGCATCGTCACCGACTTCCAGTTCTCCAAACCCGGCAAAGGGCAGGCCATCTACCGTTGCAAAATCAAAAACCTCGCCACGGGCAGCACCTTTGAAAAGAGCTACCGCTCCGGCGACAAAGTTGATAAGGCTAACTTGGAATCCCGCACCTTCACTTTCTCCTACCACAACGGCGACGACTTTGTTTTTTCCGACAACGACACCTTTGAAGAAATCCACCTGACCGCTGAACAGCTCGGAAAAAACCAGTATTTCATCGTCGAAGAAATGGAAGTGGATATTCTCTTCCATAAAGAAAAGGCGCTGGATATCAGTCTGCCGACCTTTATCGAAAAAGTCATCGCCGAGACCGAGCCGGGCGCGCGCGGCAATACCGCCAGCGGCAATGTTCAAAAACCGGCCAAGATCGACAACGGCTACGAATTTCAGGTTCCGATTTTCATCAATGAAGGCGATGTTGTTCGTATTGACACTCGTACAGGTGAATATTCCGACCGCGTTTCCAAGGCCTGA
>JADYZA010000156.1 GCA_020853375.1 Verrucomicrobiota bacterium
CAAACGTGTAGTTATATTGATCGACCACCGTCCCAGTCACTCCGTAGCCAACCATAAGTCCGGTCAGCCGGTTACGGGTAGGAATTGTGGGGTAACTCCCCACATAGATGGAGTAATAGGAAGGCATCGCACGATCGAGCTGGATCAACGCCAAATCCGCTGTCGGGTTATAAATTTCTCCGACTTGATTGTATGTCTGTCCATTAACCGTAAAGGAAGTGTTCCCGAAATCATCCGCGACATGCGCGGCGGTAAGCAACCAGTACGGATCAACAGCCACCGCTGAACTACCGTTGAAATTAACAACACCGCTCCAGTCAAACCCGTTGATTCCGGAAGGATTGCTTGCGGCGGTTGTATTGTTTGTGGTTATCAGGGCCTGCCCGACCCATGGAAACAAAAATAACGCGCTAAGAAACAAAGCTCTCGTTTTCATGGTTCCGGATTTTACGGATGCACCCGTGGAAACTCAACCGAATTTTGGTTCGATGAAAACCGGAGGATGCATGTAGAGCGGTTCCAGCAGCTCCGAATTCCCCCGAAGCGCCAGCATCGCCACGTCACTCGCCAGCGGAAAACGCGCCGTTCCAATCTTTGGAAACCACGCCGTCAACCGTTCGGCCTCCGGGCTGACGACTAAAGTTCCGTCCGGAACAACAAGCTCTTCATACGGAACCAGCTTCCACTCATCGGAAAGTTCGGGTGTTCCGTTTTCCGAGCATTGGAAAAACCCGCACCAGAACTGCTCGCGGCGGGCATCGCCAACAACGGCGATCCGCCGGGCTTCTTTGCTGGCGGCCAGCGCCAGCGCCGCGCCGCTACTGACTGCGCGCACTTCGGTTTTATTTGGCAGGGCCAAAGCCTGCGCAACCGCAAAACTCATCCGCATTCCGGAAAACGATCCCGGCCCGCGACCGACAGCGTAGAGCGATATGTCGCTGTACGAAACACCGGTCTCGCTCAGCAGTGTTTCCAATGTTTGGAAAAGTATGTTGTGCCTAACCCGTTCGCCAAGCCACGTTTTTTCCGCCAGCAATGCGCCGTCTTTGAGGAGTGCCACGCTGCCCTGCCGGGATGAAAGCTCGATACCCAAAACCATTCCGCTTTCCGCTTTCATCTTTCATCCTTCATCTTTTTTCCCAGCGGGTTCTCCACGATGCGGATAATGCGTTGTTCGTCGCATTCTCCACGATCAAGCCGGATGTGAACCGTCGAAGGCGGCAGCAGCTCGGCGGCGCGCTCAGCCCATTCAATGACGGTAATTCCGCCGGATTCTAGATATTCGTCGAGTCCGAGATCGAACGCTTCTTCCGGTCCGCCGAGGCGGTAAAGATCGATGTGGTGGAACGGAACGGTTCCGCGATATTCACTGATAATCGTGTAGGTCGGACTGCAAACCGGCTCTTTGACGCCGGCGGCCTGCGCCAGTCCTTGAGTAAAACAGGTTTTGCCCGCGCCGAGATTACCGTGCAACGCAATCACCGCCGGAACTTCCAGTGTTTGGAAAAAGTCGGCGGCGATTTTCCAAGTATCGGAAGGGCTGTTTGATATCCATTTCATGGGGAGAAAATATGAACTATGAAAGATGAATGATGAAAGCGGTATTTCGCAAATTTTTAAAGCGAGCCTTTTTTCATAGTTCACATTTCATAATTCATCCTTCTCTCTGAATGCAATGGCAAAAACCTGCGGCGCGCTGCGCACTTCCATGCCGTCTGAATACACAGCGACCGCCTGAATCCGCTGAGGCCCCTCGCCAACCGTCCGCTCGTCAAAGGAAAGTTCGGCTCCGGCGACATACGGCTTGCGACCGAGTTCGCGGCCATTCCAAAGCAAATACACTTCCGCAGGCATTTCTTTTCCGCCGGGCGCAATCTTGACAGTAATTTGCCGTGCCGCGCCGTCACCCATTCCGGTGATTTTGAGTGACCGTCCTTTTTTATTAACCATGACCGGAAAATCTTTGAAGCCTCCCGGCGTCACCGGAGAAAGCCCTTGCGCGATGACACGCACTTCATGCCAGCCGTCGCCCATTTCTTTAAACGGCAGGCTGACCAGCGTATTGGCTTCGCCGGATTTAATCTGTTTCCCGTCGAGCAACGCGCCGTAAAAAATCTGAGCTGGAATCGGGAATTTCGCCTCGGCCACAAAGGCGGAATCTAAACTGCTGGTGATTTCCTTGCTCAGCCCGACGGTTTTGATTTCAACCGGAAGCATGGCGAGTTGCGAAAGCGGATCGCCCAGCAAAAGAACCTGAACCGGACTCAGAATGGACTGATAAAAACTCTCCATCGCTGAGCAACCGGATGCGTAGTGAACAAAAAACCGGGCATGCGGAAATTTCATCCAAGCATTGTACGGCTCGGTCACCATGCCCGCCGTCACTGTGGCACCCGCTTTAAGCCACTCGGTGCATTTGGTCTGATCCTTCTGAAACTCAGCCGACCAGCTGGTCATATGTTCCGCCATCGCCCCCGGCGCAAACGTCCCGAAGTCTGCAGGCTTCACCGTCGCCGCACCAGTCATCACACCCATCAAACCGATACGCGACGAAGGCTGGTTGGTGCAAACCTCCACAGGAACACCGCGCGGCGCCAGCTCCGTTTTCACTTCGGCATACTGCCATTCACGAGGACCGGAACGGGCTTTGTCAGCGGTCTGCACAAACAGGACTGAATGCTGCGGCCCGCTCTGCCGAGCGAGAACACCGTTTTCGATGCAGCGCAGCACCGTGTTCATATCTGTGCCGTTTTCGCCGATGTAGCCCAACATCATGGACGGTAGCGGCATCCGATCCCCAAGCCCGCCGGAACTCTCCTTTAGCATTTCAAACGAGAACGAAGGCCGCTTCACGTCCCCTTCTTTGACCGGCCCGGAAAAAAGTGGCGATAAAAACTGCCCTTTTTCAATCATTTCCATGGCGGGCACGATGCCGCGCGTGAACGTCAGCCCCATGATCGACATCTGCTGGCGGTCATTCGGGGAGGTAACCACACGGATCGGGAAATCAACGGAGTAAACCCACGCCAGCACTTGGTTGGTCAGGCCACGCTCCGCGATGGTTTTTTGCGCCGGTTCATAGATCAAGGTTCTGAACTCGTCCGGTGTGCATTCCGCACGGCCGGTCACAATGGAGTCCGGGAGCTTCAGGTAGACCAGATTCACGCCCGGCACATTGTGCATGGCCGCGAAAACATTGGCGGCCTTTTTGGAGTTCTGCGAATTTTCGTTCACCAGCACCGCGACACGGTGCGGCATCTGAGCCATAGCCGTTTGCGCCAGCACCGCGAACAGCAAAACCGTAGAATATCGAACACGGACGTTCGCATGGTGAGGCGTTTCTCGATAATTGATCTTCATATTCATGTTGCCGAGCCTACCGCTTGACGAAAATTAAACAAGGACGGATAATGCCCGCCGTGAAAGCCCTTGTTGCCATTCTGATTCTGTCCGTTTCCGCCGCGTTCAGCTGGGCGGATGATAAGGGCTTCGAGCGCTACCAGACCATCCTCGACAAGCATCCTTTCGGCCAGTCTCCGCCCGAAGCGGATATGGTGCAGGTTCCAGCCTCTGAATCCTTCGCCCGCAATTTACGGCTCTCCATGCTTTTTGAAGGGCCAGACGGAACCACGCGTGCGGGCATCGTCGATAACTCCACTAAAAAGAGCTATATCCTCCGAATCGGCGAGCCGCAGGATGGACTCGAAGTTGTCGAAGCGGACATCAGAACCGCCGAAGCTATGCTTCGTAAAGGCAATGAGGTGGCGCTATTCAAACTACAAGCCGGAGCGGGCGAGCCAATCTCCAGAAGTGAACAATCTTCTCGGCAGTCCTCCTATGCATCGCGCCGCCGGGCGCTGTTACAAAGAGCGGAAGACCAGCGCAAGGAAGCTCCGCCGCCACCCGTCCCCGAACTGACCGGTGAAGCGCTGAAGAAACATTTGGAAAGAGTGCAGATGGATGCCATTCGCAACGGTCTTCCTCCGTTACCTCTGCCGCTGACACCGGAAATGGATGCTCAGCTCGTCAAGGAAGGCGTTCTTCCGGCCCAATAATTTCAATTGGTTGTTTGCAGATTCTCGATCATCCGCAGCACCACATCACCGACCGTCTGCATGCTCTTCACCGACAGTTTATCGAGCGTGTCGTTAGTTGTGTGCCAGTAGTTGTTGCTTCCCGGCGCAGAACCGTAATCGAAATCAATCACGTCAACCACCGGCATACCGGCAATCAGAAACGGCACATGGTCATCCAGAATCGATCCGGGACCAATGGCGAACTGCGAGCGAACCTTCAGTTCGTGCGCCGCGAAAAAGAGTTCTTTAACCAGCTCTTTTGAACTGTTGCGCGGAACCGAAATGTTCAGGTTTTTATCGCCAACCATATCGAGCACGATCACCGCCTTGACCAGCTTTGCTCCGCCCGCCTCATAAATCTGCTGAGCCAAACGGCGGCTACCGTGCAACCCGTCATGCGGGCCGTATTGAGTCCGGCATTCTTCGCCGTCGAGACACGCGATCAGAAATTCCGTTTCAAACGGCGCGCGCTCTTTAAGAACCCGCACCAGCTCCAGCAGAACACCGGAACTCGAACCAGAATCGTTCGCCCCTGAAAAATCTTTTGAAATCCCGCTCTTAGTGTCGAAATGCGAAACCAGCACGATCAACTGATTCGACTTCCCCGGAAGGCGTCCCAGCACGTTATTGAAATGCATCTTGCCGTTCGGCGTCTCTTCGGAAAACGTGTCAATCGTCGTCTTGAGTCCCAAAGCCTTAAGCTTGCCTTCCAACAGCACCGAAGCGCGCCGCGCTCCTCCGCCGCCCGCCTCACGTGGACCGATCTTCACCAAGGACTCGGTCTCAGCCATCGCCTTTGCCCCATCAAACGGCGACTTCTTACAACCGGAAAACGCCAGCACCGCGCCGCACAACAGTAAAATTTTCACCACATTCATTGATTCCCCTCGAAGTAAAATTAGACAAAAAGCGGCCAAAAAATATCCCGCCCCGTTCCTCGTGGCAACGCTATTCCTGAACTGCGCGCCGTTTGAAAAACATGGCTTGGCAGGTTTCAATCGCAACCCAGGCTGACAGAACAATCAGGACAACCGCGATAAACGGCACCGCTGGATGAACTGCGGATCCCCCAGCCGTCATCGTCTGTATCAGCGACCAGTCAGAAACCACAAACATAAATACGGCGGGCAGGAACGAAACCATCCAGACCTTGGAATCTCGCCGGGTATTCATCAGCCAAACCGTTACGCCGATCAAAGCCAGCGCGGCCAGCAACTGATTGGAAGCGCCGAAAAGATTCCAAAATGTTTTCCACGCCGGAACCGGATTTCCTTTCCCGTCGAGTACCGTCCTGAAAATGAAAAACAAAGGAATCCCGGCGGTCAGAATTGTTCCGGTCAGCCGCCCGAACCAGTTCCGCAGTCCGGTCAGTTCCTCAAAAATATAGCGTCCCAGTCGCGTGCAAACATCCAGCGTGTCATACACAAACGTCGTGAACGCCATCAGGCCGAACGAAATTCCGAACGAGGCCGGAATGCCGATCAGCTCAAGAAACCGTCCAATGCCGGACGCATAAATAAAATTCGGCGCCTTCGAAGCCAACGGACTGTCTTTCG
>JADYZA010000157.1 GCA_020853375.1 Verrucomicrobiota bacterium
CCTCCAGAGGAAATAGTAGACCGCCTTCTTCGGCTTCGGCATACTCGGCCCACTCTGGTTCCCCCTGCGCGGAACATCTGTTGTGCGAGCTGATAAGGAGACTATAGATGTTCACTAACTGGGGTTTTACCTTAAATTTAGTGTCCATCAGTAAAAATTAGTGCTTAAAATCGGGGCATGTTAGTTCAAAGTAGAATAGCTCTCTCCGTACTCATGTTAGCGATCACCCTGTTACTCCAATTGGGTTGCGTCTATTCGTCAGATATGATCGACCACTATGGGATTGCATTCGAGAATGTCTATCCGACAGGTCCAATAATCAAGGAGCAGTCTCGGCTATACGTACAAGGAATTACCCAAAGAGCTGGCGAAACCGTAAAGTATTCAGAGCATCCTAGTTATTTGGTGTACGATATCTCCACCAATTCTACTTCCCTTTCAGAATGGATTGATCCAGGAACCCTTCCTAAATCCATACTGTCCGGAGAAACCATTTCATATCGCGAAGGGGACTTTTGTAGCCCTACAAATGTTTCTGCAAAACTTCGCGGACGAACTCTCATTATACGAGACTTCCAAGATCCAGAAAAATACACTCAAGTTAATTGCGCAAGTTACAGAGACGAACGAAGACTCGGGATATATTATCCGTCCTATTGCATACTACTTCCCTGCGCCGTTGTGCTTGATGTGGTGACTAGTCCATTCCAACTTATTGCAATATATATAGAAAACAAAATGTTTGACTGGAATTAGCGGTTAACATAGCGACATGAAATTCGATCTGCTGATTAAAAACGGAGCGGTACTGGATGGAACCGGCGCGGAAGCGGTTCGTACAGACATTGGAATCTGCGGCGAGCGGATTATAGAGATCGGCGACCTGTCAAAAGCCGATGCGAAGCAAGTCATCGACGCGACCGGACAGATCGTCTGCCCCGGGTTTATTGACGTTCATTCCCACTCGGACGCTTATCTGCTGATTGAGCCGCGCGCTTCGAGCAAGGTGTTTCAGGGAATTACCACTGAAGTGTGCGGCAACTGCGGCGCGTCGGCCGCGCCGCGTCTCGGCGATGCGAAATTGCCGTCCGACTGGCAGGATAAGCCGTTCCCTGGAACATGGAGTACGGTTTCCGAATACCGGGAACTTTTTGATCAGGCGAAGCCCGCCGTGAACGAAGCGCTGCTGATCGGCCATAACACACTGCATCGCGGCGTCAGCGGCTATGAGCCGCGCGGCGCGACGCCCGATGAACTGAAGGAAATGTGCCGCGCGCTGGAACAGGCGCTCGACGAAGGCGGATGCGGGATGAGCACCGGGCTGATTTATCCGCCCGCCTCCGCCGTACCGGCGGACGAAATCATCGCGCTGGCAAAAGTCTGCGCCGCGAAAAATAAAATCTATACCTCGCACATGCGCAGCGAGGGGAAGCAACTGCTCGAAGCGATTGACGAGGCGCTTACCATTGGCCGGAAGTCCGGCGCGCGGATTCAGATTTCGCATCTGAAAACGTCGGGCAAAGACAACTGGCATAAGCTCGACGCCGCGCTGGAGAAAATTGAAGCGGCCCGCGCCGAAGGGATTGAAGTTGCCGCTGACCGGTATCCGTACACCGCCGCCAGCACCGATCTTGATATTATTCTGCCCGACTGGGCGCTCTACGACGGCAAGGCCGCCGTGCTGGCGCGGCTGGCGGATTCCGATGTTCGGAAAAAAATCCGCGACGAAATTCTTGAAGGCCGAGGCGAGTTTGGTTTCAGCACGGTGATGATCGGTTCGGTGGAAAATCCGGCGCTTCACGCGCTGAAAGGGATGAAGGTTGACGATGCCGCCAAACGGCTCGGTATGGAGCCGGTGGATGCGCTGCTGCACGTTATTGAAAAAGATGAACTGCGCACCGGCGGAATTTTCTTTGGCATGAGCGAGGAGAATATGTGGAAGATTCTGGCGCAGCCGTGGGTGATGATCGGTTGCGATGCGTCGCTGCGCGCGCCGGATGGAATTTTGAGTAAAGACCATCCGCATCCGCGGGCTTACGGCAGTTTCACGAAGCTGTTGCGGGCATCGCTCGACGGACAAACGGTTCCGCTTCCGGAAATGGTCCGTAAGATGACGTCGCTGGCGGCGGAACAGTTCCGGCTAAAGGACCGCGGCGTTTTGAAAAAAGGGTTCTTCGCCGACGTGGTGGTGTTTGATCCGGCGAAGGTGAAAGAAAACACGACTTACGCGAAGCCGCATCAGCTTTCCGGCGGCGTCGAGACGCTGGTGGTCAACGGAACACTGACGATTGAAGGCGGGAAACTGACCAGCAACCGTAGTGGGCGGTTTTTGGATTGATCATTACAAGGCAGGCAGGATGCCTGCGGTACGTATCGCAGGCATCCTGCCTGCCTTTAGTTATAAAAATCACAGGCCCATGAGGGCGAGATAGGCGTCCCAAAGACGGTAGCCGCCAAGAATCCATGAAAAGGCGGCGAGCGCGATGTAGGGACCGTAGGGAATTTCGCTCTGAATACCTTTACGGTGCAGCGCGATCAGCGAAACCCCTGCGATTGATCCGACGAGCGCGGAGAAGAATGTGATGTAGATGATGGCCTGCCAGCCGAGCAGCGCGCCCAGCATTCCCATGAGTTTGACATCGCCAAAACCCATCGCCTCTTTTTTGAGCGCGGCCGTGCCAAGTTCGCGAATCGCCCAGAAAACGCCAAACCCGACGGCCAGGCCGATCAGCGAGTCTTTGAGCCCAGACACCCAGCCTTCCACACCTTGGAGCGGCGGATACAATGCGCTGAGAATCGGGAAAAGAATCATTCCGCCGATGGTTAGGCGATCAGGCAAAATCATGTGTTCGAGATCGATGAAGGTGCCGAGCAGGAGCCCGAAAACGGCGAGCGCATAAATCGGGGTGAACCAGCTGAGACCGTAGATTAGCCAGAGGGTAAGGAAAAAGAATGCGGTGAGCAGCTCAATGACCGGATAGACCACGGAAATCGGCAATTTGCAGGTGCGGCATTTGGCGCCAAGCAGAAACCAGCTGAGCACCGGAATGTTGTCGTACCACTTGATGCGGCTCTGGCAGTTCGGGCAGGACGACGGCGGCCAGGACACCGACTTACCTTGCGGAATGCGGCAGATACAGACGTTGAGAAAACTGCCGAGGCAAAGACCGAGAACAAAGATCAAAACCAGCCAGTAGATTGCCCAGAATGCTGTCATGAGTATACCGCCTTTTCTAATGCTTCCCGCATCGCTTTAACGTCAGGTTCGATTCCGGTCCAGATGTTAAACGCCTTCGCGCCCTGATGCAACAGCATGCCGAGGCCGTTCGCAATCTGCGCGCCAGCGGATTTCGCCGCACTGAGGAAGGCGGTTTCAGGATACATGTAAATCAGATCAAACACGCACTGCCCGGCACGGAAAGCTTCTGCTGGCAACAGCGAGCAATCTTCTTTTTTCATACCGATCGGTGAAGCTTGAATGACAAGGTCGGCTTTGCGGCAGGCGTTGACCTGTTCCGTCTTCTCCAGACATTGGAAAATTCCAACCTGCGGAGCGACGCGGCTGATTTCCGCGGAGAGGTTGGCGATGCGAGCGGCATCGACATCGGCCAGCGTCAGCGACTTGGCCCCATTGAGCGCGGCCATGAGCGCAACGGCACGTCCCGCCCCGCCGCATCCGAGAACAAACACCGAGTTGCCTTGAACCGTTTTTCCGAAAGCCTCTTCGAGCGCTTTGAGAAAACCGTAGCCATCGGTGTTGTGGCCGATCATTCCATCCGGCGTAAACTCCACCGTGTTGACCGCGCCGAGAATCCGGGCGCTGTCTGCCAGCGTTTCCAATCCTCGGAACGCAACTTCCTTCAGCGGAATGGTGAGGTTGACTCCGGCGTAACCTTCGGACGGAAGCTGCGCGAGCCGCGCCAGCAACTGGTCCGGCGCGACATCGAGTTTGACGTAGTCATATTCTCCGGCAAGCC
>JADYZA010000158.1 GCA_020853375.1 Verrucomicrobiota bacterium
CCGACCACCAGGTTTTGCCCATGATGGAAGCCATGAAATTTTGCGGCACATAACCATGAATGCCCGCGCCAATGCCGATACCGACCAGCACGTAAATCCACACGCGGCCCACAATGTCTTTAACCGCGTCAAGTCCAAGCCGGATGCGTGCGGGCCAATCCAGTTCTGCGTCCTCAACACCGTTGCCAGTCTGCGTCTGGTAAACCCAGTCTTCGACATGTTTCTCCAACCGCAGTCTCCCGATCACCCAGCCAGAAACAATCGCGATCACCACGCCGGTTACCAGATAGATCGCTGCGACTTTCCAGCCGAACAGTCCGAACAGCAGAACCAGCGCGATCTCATTCACCATCGGCGCTGAAATCAGAAAAGAAAGCGTCACACCCAGCGGAACGCCGGTCGTGACGAAACCGATGAACAGCGGCACCGCTGAACAGGAACAGAACGGCGTGACAATGCCCAGTAGTGCCGCCAGCACATTGCCGGTAAACTCGTGTTTGCCGGAAAGAATCCGGCGTGTCCGTTCCGGCGTGAAAAATGAGCGGACGATGCCGACGCCGAACACGACCAGCACAAGCAGCATCAAAACCTTGGGCGCTTCATAAACAAAAAATTCCACCGCGGCGGCCAAATGTGAACCGTGCGCCATTCCGAGCAGTGAACAGGTTACCCACGCCGCGACCGACGCGAGACTGCGGTACACCAGCCACCAGACCGACAGACCCGCGACACTCCAAGTCAGATATTTACGCCAGACGGGCGGATAAGTGGTGTTCGGCTGAATTTCAGGTTCTCTGCTCATACGTTTGTTTCGATTTTTCCCCACGAATCTGCACGAATGAACACGAATAAGGCTCCGTTTCGGATGTTTAGATTCGAGAAAATTAGTGTGATTCGTGGGCAGTTCTCAATATGTGTCGATGTTTCCTGTCTCAATGTTTGCAGGCGGTGATTTTGATCAGGGCTTTTCGGTCGGCTTTAATGCCGGAGTCGGTCAAGACTTCGGTTTCCAACCATTGGAAAAGCGGGGCAGGGAAGTCGGCGGTCAGCCGGTAATGCACCCAGCGGCCAGCCTTGCGGCTTTGTACCAGACCAGAGCGGATCAGCAGTCCCATGTGGCGCGACGCCGTGGCACCGGTTACTTGCAGGAGTTCAATAATGTGGCAGGCGCAAAGTTCCTCATTATTCATCAGCGCCGCAACCACCCGCAGGCGGTTGCGGTCGGAAAGAGCTTTCATGGCATTCAGCGGTTTATTCATGCCGTCTTTATACTTAGTCATTTGGCTAAACGTCAAACTATGATTAGAAAAATCTGTTCGCTGAAAAAACAATAATCGGATTGCGCTGGCGGCGCGTCGCCGCCTACAGTCTCTGCTCTTTTTACCCCGGATGACTGCTATGAGTTTTGAACAGGAAATTGCCAAACGGCGGACGATTGCGATTATTTCGCACCCGGACGCCGGGAAGACAACGCTGACGGAAAAGCTTTTGCTGTACGGCGGCGCACTTCAGCTGGCTGGTTCGGTGACGGCGCGCAAGAGTCAGCGGGCAACGACCTCTGACTGGATGGAGCTGGAACGCCAGCGCGGAATTTCCGTTACCTCGACCGTGCTTCAGTTCGAATACCGCGGATTCTGCGTCAATCTGCTCGATACGCCCGGCCACAAAGATTTTTCCGAAGACACCTATCGCGTTCTGATGGCGGTGGATTCGGTGGTGATGGTGATCGATGCCGCGAAGGGGATTGAAAGCCAGACACGCAAGCTGTTTGAAATCTGCCGGATGCGCGGTATTCCGATTTTCACCTTCATGAACAAGCTGGATCGCCCGTCGCGCGATGCGCTGTCGCTGATTGACGAACTGGAGCAGACGCTGCAACTGCGGGTTTGCGCGATGAACTGGCCTCTGGGTAATGGTTCCGATTTCCAAGGTGTGTATGACCGGCAGGCGAAACAGGCGCATTTTTTCGAACGCACAGCGCACGGCGCGTACCGCGCGCCGGTGGCGTTGCATGCGGTGACCGACTCGCAAGTGCGCGACCGGATGCCGAAAAATGCCTACGAATCGTTGATTAACGAGCTGGATGTTCTCGATACCGCCGGTGAAGTGTTCAATCTGCCGGAGGTTCAGTCTGGCGATTTGAGTCCGGTGTTTTTCGGCAGTGCGATCAATAACTTCGGCGTCCAGCTCATGTTGGATGCGATTGTCGATTATGCGCCTGCACCGCAACCGCGGTTTTCCGGCGAGCAGAAAATCTTTCCGGAGAATTCAAAATTCTCCGGGTTCATTTTCAAGATTCAGTCGAATATGGACCCGAAGCACCGCGACCAGATCGCCTTTCTGCGAATCTGTTCCGGATGCTTCACTCGCGACATGCGTGTGACTCATTCGCGCACCGGAGAGCTGGTTCGGCTTTCGAGTTCCCACCGGGTTTTCGCCCGCGACCGCGAAACGGTGGATACGGCGTATCCCGGCGACGTCATCGGTCTGGTCGGCCACACCGGATTTGGTATCGGCGACACGCTGACCGAGGATCCGTCCATCCTGTACCATGAAATGCCGCAGTTCGCGCCGGAGTGTTTTGCCATGCTCTATAATCCGGTTCCCGCGCAGTACAAACGCTTTCAGGCCGGCGTGAAACATCTTTTGCAGGAAGGCGCTTTGCAGTCGTTTCACTTTCCGGATCAGGCTCAGAACGCGCCGCTGCTGGGTGCCGTTGGTGTATTGCAGTTTGAGGTGTTCAAATACCGGCTGGAAAACGAATACGGCGCGACGGCCCGGCTCGAACCGGCTCCGTATAAAATTATCCGCTGGGTGGATGAATCCGGCGGGGCGGCCTCAGTGGTGACGGAATCAATGCTTCCGCCAAGCTGCCGCCTGCTGCTGGATTCCTCGGATCGGAAAGTGATGCTGTTCGATTCCGAATGGATCGTGAAATTTTTCTGCGAACGTAATCCGGAAGTCCGTCTGCTGACTCTGCCGATCAAGGTGGCGAAGCGCGATTAAGCGGAATCAGGCGAAGGCTTCTGTCAGAATCTGTTTGATCTGCCGTTTACGGATTTCAATGCTTTCGCAAAGACGGAACTGAACAACCGCGCGGTGCAGGTTTTGGTCGGGGCTCCGGATTTTGAAATAGATGTTGCCTGCCAGATGATCCTGAAAGAAGCGCATGCCGAGTTCCAGCGGAATGAGGCGCACAGAGTCGTACAGATA
Organism: Verrucomicrobiota bacterium; assembly: GCA_020853375.1. GTDB lineage: Bacteria > Verrucomicrobiota > Kiritimatiellia > Kiritimatiellales > Tichowtungiaceae > Tichowtungia. Next base: position 3,214 of record JADYZA010000158.1, read on the forward strand.
TTTCCGGTCGTTTTCCGTCAGGAATCCTTTGGCATACACCATGTAACCGCGGATAAAGGCGTCGCAAAAGTTCAGGTCAAACGCCACGCCAGAAATATCCTCGGCTTCCTCACCCTTCCGGTTGCACAGCGAACGCAAGGCATCACCGAAGTCGTAGTGAATCAATCCCGGCTTAACCGTATCGAGATCAATAATGGCGGTGCCTTTGCCGGTGTAGTCATCGATCATGAAATTATTAACCTTCGGATCGCCGTGAATCAGGCGCATCTTTAGTTCGCCGGTATCGAGCGCATTCTGCAGAACGGGAACAAATCCGCGCCGGGCATCAATAAATTTATGCAGACTGCGCACCTGTTCCGACGTTCGGAACAATTCGCGGGCTTTTTCTCCGGCGGCGGTTTGATCATATTTTTCCAGATACTTCGGCGTCTCGTGGTAGCCCGGAAGCGTATCGTGCAGGCTGGCCGGATCAATTCCTGAGATCAACCGATGAAACTGTCCGAGAACCACGCCGATTTCATAGGCGTGCTCTTCGCTCTGAGCGGTGTCAAACGATGAGGCGGAGGCGATCAGCGTCATGGCGCGCCAGTAATTACCGGTATCGTCCTTGAACATGTCCTGGCCGTTTTTGGATGGAATAATTCGCGGGAGCTGCCATATCCGGTCCGCGTCATCGCTCTCGCGCAAAAGCTGCTCGTGGCAGTGCTGGGTGAGCAGCCGCATATTTTCCATAATCCAGTCCGGCCGGGTAAAAACAAGGTGGTTCACCCGCTGAATAATCACCCGCTCTTCGGAAAAGTGGGTTCGGAATACGGCAATGTAGGTGTCGTTCACATTGCCGCTGGTGGTCGGACGCATGCTGGCCAGCCGACCGTGCAACTCAAACTGCTGTGCAATCTGCTCAGGTGTCATGGTCAGTTTGTAGCGAATTATCGCGCGATTGTCGTTCGGAAATTACCGCTTTTACGTCCGGGAAGGGAATAGCTCCCGGCAGATTTGGCATTTCTTTCCGTCGCAACCGCGCGCCGTGCAGTATTCCCGTCCGTAAAGAATCAGCTGAATGTGCAGCTTATTCCACCGTTCCGGCGGAAAGAGCTTTTTCAAATCAGCTTCGGTCTGGACGACGTTCTTGCCGCTGGTCAGTTTCCAGCGCTGAGCGAGGCGGTGAATATGCGTATCCACCGGAAACGCCGGAACGCCGAATGCCTGCGCCATAATCACCGATGCCGTCTTATGCCCGACACCGGGCAGTTTTTCCAAAGCTTGGAAACTGTCTGGAACTTTTCCTCCGTGTTCTGCGACCAGCATCTTCGACATCTCGAAAATCGATTTCGACTTATTATTCGCCAGCCCGCAGGTTTCAATCAGCTTGCGGATTTTTTCCTGACCGAGCCTCACCATTTTTTCCGGCGTGTCGGCTTTGGCAAACAGTGCGGGCGTCACCAGATTGACCCGCTTATCGGTGCATTGCGCGGAAAGAATCACGGCGACGAGCAACGTGTAAGCGTCTTTGTGTTCCAGCGGCACCTCAACAGTTGGATACAGCTCTTCCAACCGACCGCCGATAAATTCCGCCCGCGCCTTTTTGGTTTTCATTTGCGCCGCATTCTAAGGTATCTTCGCGGCATGACACGCCAACAATTCGTAAACGTTCTTCTCAAACAGACCGCCGGAAAACCCGTAGCGCGCGGCGAGGCCTTTGCCCCCGCCAACATTGCGCTCTGCAAATACTGGGGCAAGCGCGACGCCGAACTCAACCTTCCGGTCAATTCGAGCCTGTCTATTTCGCTCGGAAAACTCGGAACACACACCGCCGTGAAATTCTCCAAGTCCGCCGACAAAGTTTTCCTGAACGGCAAACCGGCTCCGGCGGATTTCGCAGCGCGGATTTCGAAATTTCTGAATCTATTCCGCGCCGAAGGACAGTTTTTCGAAGTGCGGACAAAAAACAACATTCCGACCGCCGCCGGACTCGCTTCGTCGGCCTCCGGTTTCGCCGCGTTGGTCAAAGCGCTCGACCAGCTTTTCGGATGGGGCTTTAATCCGCGCGAACTTTCCATGCTGGCACGGCTCGGCAGCGGCAGCGCCAGCCGCTCGCTCTACGACGGGTTCGCCGTCTGGCATGCCGGAGTCCGCGCTGACGGTATGGATAGCTGTTCCGAACCTCTTTCCAGTGATTGGAAAAATCTGCGGATTGGCATCCTCGAAGTTTCCAAGGTTCG
>JADYZA010000159.1 GCA_020853375.1 Verrucomicrobiota bacterium
CGGGCGAGCGCGGTGCGGTAAAGTTTAGGCGAATGGTCCGGCCCGAACAGCGTATAGGCCGTCTCGCGAATGACGCTGTTCATCGGCTCGACCGGCAGATTTTCAAGCGCCGACGCATCGCCTTTCGCCAGCCGGTACGGCACAAAGACATTCAGCTCGATCGCAGTCAAACGGTCTTTACCGACCAGTTCGGCTCTCTTTTCTTTACCCGTCCAGCCAATCCGCTGGCTCCAGAACGACTCTTCCAAGGTCTGGAAGGAGCCGGTCGTTGCATATTGAGCCAAAGCGCAAAGCCGCCGGACAGGATGGTTCAGCGGGCGAACACCAGCCAGCCGCCAGTCGGATTTATCGAGCGGTTCGACCTCTTCCCATTTATGCTGCTCGCGCCACCAGCAGTCCCAAAGCGAGCGAAGTTCTTTTTTGGAAGCATCCGGCCAGCTGAAAGTCGGTTGCTTCGGAAGCAGCCCGGAAAGGCCGAGAAGAACGGCGTAAATGGTTTTCCAGTCCGATCCATATTGCGCCAACGCTTCGAGTGGCAGACGTTGAGCCAGCATCCGGAACGGCGCTTTATTGTGTTTGTAACCGAGCGCGGCGGACACCTCTTCATAAAGCGCCTGCGCTTCACCGCGCCGCTGAATCAGCCACGCCATCCGTTGGGTTTTCTGCCGGAGCCGCTCTTCCCCGGCGCATTCCAACGTCTGGAAAATTTCGTCCGGCGATTTTCCAAACATTGGAAAGTCAGCTGACGCGCGCGGCTCGTGGTACGGATAGGCGGAAAGGTCGATGCTCTCCAGATCGGCAGAGCAGCCATCCGCCAGCGAAATATGAACCGTTCCGGGCGGGAAAATCGACTCATCAATCTTTCCGGCGAACCAGGTGATATGAAAGCGGACGCCGGCATAGCGCGGATCGGCGGAGTGCCCGTGGTTTTTCCAGTCATTGGAAAAAATATGCACCTCAGCATCGCCCGCGACGCGGCGCCGTTCGCGGCCGATCAAAAGCACCGCGTCGAAAAAATCCGGCCCCGCCTCAAGATTCCAGCGTCCGGGATTTTCAACGGTCACCGGTTCGCCGCGAGAGGTCTTCAGATTCTGCGGGCGAAGCCGGTCGTCGAACCAAAGGGCGTGTAAATGGCGTTCACTATAAGGAAAGTAACGTCCGGCGGTTTCGCGAACCTCGCTGGGAAAAATCAGTTTGCGGTAAAACACCGCCCTCGGGAAGAAGGCTTCCGGAATGGACGGCTCGGCGTACATCGTTGCCATTCTCAGCCTGCGTTCGGAAAGTCGAACTCGGTTTCAAAAAGCTCTTTAAACTTCGCGGTCCGGGTCGCGGTCTCGCCGTCGCTCGGCGCGGTCGCTTCCGGCGGCGAACTTTATTTGCTCAAGCCGTAAGAAGCCCCGCTTACAGCTCCATTGAGTAATGGATGCTGCGGACGAGCTCCCGGAAGCCGTTTTTGAGGTAAACGTGCTGGGCGGGGAGGTCGTGCTCGAGGGTGGTGACCTGGGCGAATTTGAGGCCCAGCTCGCGAAAATGGTCGAGAAGGTGGCGGTTCATCGCGCCGCCGATGCCGCGGCCCTGAAAATCGGGGTGGACGGCGTTGTTGCCGACTTCGCCGATGCTGCGGCGGAGATCGACCGAGAAAGAGGCGTATCCGGCGACCCGGCCGTCGACTTCGGTGACAAAAAACGCATCGGGCTTTTCACGGCAGGTGCGCGAAACCTGTTCGACTTTCCACTCGATGGCGGGCCTGCCGCCGAGTTCGCCGTGGCGGTTTTCAAGAAGCTCGGCGAGGATCACCCCCTTCCAGGCGGCACGGGTGATTTCCTCGACGGCGGCAAGGTCGCTTTCGCGGTATCTTCTGATTTCCATAAAATGACTCCTTTTTTGTAATTATACTTCATTCCGACCCAAACGCCACAAATTGTAAAAAAATAAACATTATTTTCTGAGCCACCCTTGACAACCCGGGAGGTTTTTGCTATAATTAATATCAAATAATATCGAACACCATATCAAATGATACGCGTGCGGGGTCAGTCCGATAATTTAATAATTTTCTGCAGGCGGGTTCTTTCTTTCAAATATCCTTCATGCACCTTCACTTCGCCGACACTCTGCGTAACTCTGGATACATGTCCCATATTCAGCCGCTTTGCAATCCATTCCCGGCTTACGGTTGTATACATCCGAAGCCCCCATGCCAGCAGCTTCTTCTCACGCGCCCCTTTCGGCATCGTTTGCAAATCTTCATCACGCAAACCCGCCTCCTTAAGCAGAACACTCAGCAGCGTCTCCGCCGCCTGACCGTCATGACTCCGGAGAGCCTCCCCCTCCAGAGAATCTCTACGGACATTGCTCGTTGCATCCGCAATATACTGCATCAACTCTCTCCGGAACTCATCCGCTCCGAAAAACCAACCGGTTCGTATATTGTCCCACTCCTCATCCGCATCCCGCGGATCATCGCTTTGCGCGACCTCCAAAACACGTTTCCGCATAATCTGCCGGTATTTTACACGGCCTTCCGTATCATCCGTCAGCCCGAGATTTCCCAGCGTGCGCTTAACACAAAGCCACTCAGGACGTTTTGATGGACGGATCATTCCCGGATAACTGCTCCAGCGGTAATCGGACAATGCGCCGTCTTGCAGATTAAACAGCTTTGCGCGGGCCGGATTCAGGTGGATGTAATTGCTGACCGTCATAAAATAACTACTGTCTGACGAATCAACCACCAGCGCTTTATATCTCCCTTGCAGAAGATGCCCCCACACCTTATGCCGGGCATTAAACCGCTGAGTATACGTTCCCTGCAACCACTTCATTCCCTCCACCAGATTGGCGTGAGGAGTTTCCAGCAACAGATGGTAGTGATTCCCCATTAAAACAAAAGCGTGCACCCGCCATCCGCAGCGCCCACACGCCTCGCCCAGCGTATCGAGAAAAATTTCACAGTCCCGGTCGTCGCGGAAAATCGCCTCCTGACGATTACCGCGACTCATCACATGGTAGACCGCTCCAGAGTATTGAATCCGTATTTTCCGTGCCATCTTCGTAATCTACCGGGCCGCCCCGGCTGAGTCAATTAGTGAATTATCGGACTGACCCCGTTCCCTGACTGATGGGTAGCGACACAGCCGGATAAAATCAGCAGCCCGAAAATCAACAACAGGTTCTTTTTCATAAAACATCTCCAACGTATGCAACACAGAAGCAGTAAATATAAAAGCAGGTCACGCATAGACCGCTCCGGCATATTGGATTCGAACTTCCTTCGCCATATTCTCAATCAGCGGCCCGCGCCTGCCGGGTCAATTAGTGAATTATCGGACTGACCCCGTTCCCGGATAGGCGGAAAGGTCGATGCTCTCCAGATCGGCAGAGCAGCCATCCGCCAGCGAAATATGAACCGTTCCGGGCGGGAAAATCGACTCATCAATCTTTC
>JADYZA010000160.1 GCA_020853375.1 Verrucomicrobiota bacterium
CAGGCAAAAGTGCCTTGAAATTTAAACAGTCGAAAACATAGGAATCTTGGCGCATGACATTTCTCTCAGTTTTTCTAATTGCGTTGGGTCTCGCGATGGATGCCTTTGCGGTGTCTATTACCAGCGGAATTACGATTAAAAATCTGAAAGCGCGCCATGCGCTTGGGGTTGGCGCAACATTCGGAATTTTTCAGGCGGTGATGCCGGTGCTGGGCTGGCTGCTCGGTCAGTGGGCCTACCAATGGATATCGGCGGTGGATTACTGGATCGCATTCGGTCTGCTCCTGTTCGTCGGCGGACACATGATTATTCAGTCGATGCAACCCGAAGACGAAGAAGCCGGTCCCAAAAATCCGTTGCACCTGCCGACCCTTCTGACACTGGCCCTCGCCACCAGCATCGACGCGTTTGCCATCGGAATAAGCCTCTCCATGTTACGCGTTTCGATTTTTCAGCCGGTGCTGATCATCGGGCTGGTCACTTTCGCGCTCTCCTTTGCCGGAGTTTATTTTGGACGACTGTTCGGCCACTTCAACGAAAAGAAAATGGAGGTGGCGGGCGGACTGGTGTTGATCGTGCTCGGAACTAAAATGCTGTTGGATCATCTGATTGAAAATCATGAGATGTTTGAAAACTCCCAAACCGTCTGGTTCGCCTTTGGCCTGACGCTGGCCGCCGGGCTGGCTACTGGCATTGGCAGCCTGCTGGCGTTTTTCACACGGCATACCGGCGAGGGGCGCTTTTCGTTTTTTCTCGGCATCTCCACCGGACTGTTGCTCTGGACCGCCTTCCGTCAATTACTGCCGATTGCGGAAATCGACCTCGGCGGAGCCCTTCCGGCAGCGATGGCATTCTTCGGCGGCTTCCTGATTACGGCGCTGATTGACAAGCTGGTTCCAGACTTTGGAAATCCGCACGCAGCGCTACGCATCGAGGATTTGAAAGAAAATCCGACCTTCCGCCGAACCGGTATGCCTGCCGCACTGGCGATCGCCGCGCACAGTTTTCCGGAAGGATTGGCGATTTTTATCGCGGCGCTGCACGCGCCCGCGCCAGTCGCGATCGGCGCGGCGATCGCGCTGGCATTGCACAATATTCCGGAAGGCATTGCGACGGCGCTACCGATGTATCACGCCACCGGGAGCCGCGCGAAAGCCTGCGGATTTTCCTCTCTCACCGGACTTGCCGAACCGCTCGGCGCGCTGATCGTTTACACGCTTCTCTATCGCTTCATGAGCGGCGAAGCATTGGGTCTACTCACCGCCGCTGGCGCAGGCATCATGGTATTCATTGCGCTCGATGGGCTTCTTCCGGCGGCGCGCGTCTATGGGAAATACCATCATGCGGTTTACGGTGTAGTCACCGGCATGCTCGCCGCAGTTGCGCTTTCTTTCATCTAAACCGATCCGATTGGGTCAAACGGCTCGACGACCTTCATAAAGCGCAGTAAAAGGAATGTATGAAAAAAGAAATCATCCACACATCCAGCGCACCCGAACCGGTCGGCCCATATTCTCAAGCGGTCAAAGCCAGCAATATACTTTATTGTTCCGGCCAAATCCCTCTAAATCCGACAACTGGTGCGATTCCTGACGGAATCGAAGCGCAGACACGGCAGATTCTGGAAAACCTGAAAGCCGTCCTGAAAGCTGGCGGCGTGGATTTTCCGAACGTTGTAAAAACGACTGTCTTCCTGAAAGACATGAACGATTTTCCCGCCATGAACGCCATCTATGCCGAAGCCTTTGGTGAAACGTCCGCCCCTGCCCGCTCGACTGTTCAGGTCGCCCGGCTTCCTAAGGATGTCCTTGTCGAAATCGATGCCATCGCCACGCTTTAACCCATGAAGGCCGCTGAACTAAAAAAAACCTTCCGCTGTTACGGGCATTTCTACCGCCTGCACGTTGAAGGAATTGATCCGCAGCTTTGCCGCAGTGTGCTGGAGATTACGTCTCTGCCGCGCGAAGAAATCTGTGCCGGGACCCATCTGGCGGATGCGGTGGTGATTATGATGAACCCCGGTTCGTCACGTCCGATTGAAGACGGCGATACAAACAGTCTGCTTTCGATGCCGCTGGCTGACGGGTTCCTGAAGCCGCTGGTGCTGACGCAACCGGATAATACGCAGTATCAGATCATGCGCATCATGGTTTCCAAACATTGGAACCATGTCCGTGTGCTGAATATCTCCGACCTGCGTGATCCGAAAAGCCCAAGCTTTATCGCCAAAACAAAAGTACTTGCCGCCCTGCCCGGCGGAGGCAGTCACAGCCTGTTTTCCGATGCCCGGAAAAACGAACGGGAAATGATGCTTCGACGCAAGCCGAGCTCACCGTTCATTCTTGGCTGGGGTCAGGATGCAGGGTTGATTCCGCTGGCAAAACAGTGTCTTAGCCGAATTGCGGGCGAAAAGGTTATCACGGTGCCAGCCGGCAACGATCCGGTTCTGACGGCACATCCAAGCCCGATGCTTCAGTCAAAAAAAGAAGAATGGCTCAAAACCATTCTTGCCTCGTTTTAACCCTCCGAAACGCCGGAGTTCCGAACCACGTCCTGCACAACCAGTCCGGCAAGGTTGAAGCCAAACGCTCCGGTAATATGTACCATCGAGCCGTTAATCTGCGCTTTCTGATGGCACCAGACATCGGATGGAATTTCGCACCCTTCATCATCCAGTTGCTTCGGACAAAAACATTGCGCCGAGCCGCAGGCGGCTTTCACGGCTTCAAATGCCGGCAGGAGTTCTTCGGAATAAACGCACAGACAGTCTCCGCTGACACCTCGGCTCCGCAGGCGTTTGCGGACAAATTTAGCCAAGCGGCATCCCTGCGACTTCCAAATGGAATCCACGCGGATTGTCGTGGCGTCCAGTTTGTTCGCCGCACCCATCGCCGAAAAAAGCTTCGCACCGGATTCCATGGCTGAGGCGATCAAATCAACCTTGTGTGACAAACTGTCGATGGCATCAATAACGTAGTCGTACGACGACAGATTGAACTCTTCGCGCGTTTCCTGATTATAAACCTTCTGCAACGCGTTGATGTCAGCGTCCGGATGAATTTCCAGTAACCGTTCCTGCAACGCCAGAACCTTCGACTTTCCGACGTTTTTCGCCGTGGCCTGCAACTGGCGGTTGATGTTGGTTACGCAGATCACGTCGTTGTCCACAATCGTCAAGTGACCGACGCCAGAGCGGATCAACGCCTCGGCGCACCAGCTGCCGACACCGCCAACTCCGAAAAGAATCACGCGGGTTGCGGCAAGCTTTTTAACCGCCGCTTCGCCGCTAAGCAGTTCGGTGCGGTGAAATGCCGGATGTTTTTTCATATGTTCCGAAGTTCGCTTGAAGAAATATCCTCACGGAATTTTGATTCCGGCACCGCTCCAAAAATAGACGCAAATCCGTACGGCAGAGCGAGGTTTTCCAAAGTCTGGAAGCAACCGCCATGCTGACGGCCCGCGACAAGGAATTTGGTTTCCAATGCTTGGAACTTTTCGAACTCACCGGGTTGGGCATAAGCGATCAGCCGTTCGGCCGTGTCATAGCCAAGAGCGAACGTGGTTCCCGGAAACAGATCGGCTTTCTGCGCAAATCGCGGGGCATGTGTTAGTGCGACCGGCACATCTTTTATTGCGGAAGCGCGGCGAATGCAGTCGGCTTCCTCAATCATTGGTTTATCAACATTGGCGCAAGAAAGTTCGAACACGCCGCGCAAACCGGTCATTCCTTCTGCCACTTTTAACAGGTTGAAATGTCCGTGATGAACCGGATTGAACGAACCGGAAAGTATCAGTCCGCGTTCCGCGCCGGTCGCCTGAGCAATCAGCACCAGCAGCCAATCGCTTAAAAGAGCTTCCTGTTCAGCGCGAGAGGTTTTTGAAAAACCAAGTATGAAGAGTTTTTCGGATTCGGCGGTTTTGATGCAAATGAAGGCGCGGTCATCCCCGCGCCGTTCACGATCCGTCATTAATGCAGCACTGCACGAAATACCAAGGACTCCTGTATCCTGTCCCCTGACCGCTGTTTGAGCCAGCTTGCTGGCGGTCGCCGGAGAAACAGAGTGTTCCGGTTTTTCGCCGAGGAAGCGTTCGAGTGCTTCCGTCGAATATGGCACATGGGCCTCGGTAACGAAACGCGAAGCCCCAGGTGTGGAGAGCAATGCATTGAGCGCACCCGATCCGCCGCCGGTGAGGACAAATGCCGCACGGTAGCCGGAATTCAGGATGCGCTCTATGCGTTCGGGTTTCACTTAATCACAGTGACTTCGGTGATGGTGACAGTTTCTTTTGGCACATCGCCCGCAGCGGTCGGCACCTTGCGAATGGCGTCTACGACATCCATTCCTTCGACCACTTTGCCGAAAACGCAATAGCCCCAGCCCTGCTGAGTCGGCGATTTAAAATCGAGAAAGCCGTTATCGACAACATTGATGAAAAATTGCGCGCCGCCGCTGTGCGGATCAGAGGTGCGGGCCATGGCAATCGAGCCGCGGACATTTTTTAGACCGTTATTGGCTTCGTTTTCCACGGTGTGCGGCGCCTTTTTCTGGTTCATGTCGGCTGTCATACCGCCGCCCTGAATCATGAAATTACTGATGACACGGTGGAAGATCGTTCCGGTGTAGTGTCCGCTTTCAACATACTTGAGGAAGTTGGCGACGGTTTTCGGTGCCTTGGTCGCGTCGAGTTCAAGTTTGATGTCGCCCTTGGTGGTCTTGATCAGAATCATGGTCGGTTCTCCTGCTTGAAGGTTGCATGCGCCCAGCAGCAGTAAAGCCGCCAGAGTTTTAAACGGGGTAATCATCCGGTTTTTCATGCGCAAAAACCTATTGGTGTTTGCGGCCAATGTCTATAAAGTTCGGTCCCAATTTACGGAGGAACCCGGCTGTGAAAAATGAAGCATCTGCCATTCTGTTAATCTCCTGCCCCGACCGGCAGG
>JADYZA010000161.1 GCA_020853375.1 Verrucomicrobiota bacterium
CGTCGCCGTTGGCCTCCATCACCTCGCGCAGCAGCACCACCCGGCCCACGTCGTTGCGCGTATCCACGGGGCGCCGCCAGCTCCAGTTGCCGCGCCCGCGCAGAAAGACGTAGCGGTGCTCGTCGGGCGGCTGGCCGAGGCGGATATGGTGATTCGGGAGTCTCGGCAGAAAGGTCTGGGCAGGGTCGCTGGTATTGTGGGCGATGATGCTGGGAATCAGAATATGTATCTTCACGGGATAAAGGTGTTCCATCGTAAGATTGAAGAGGTGGGTCGGCTGGCCGCTGAAATAAAACCGGACAGCATTCTGATCCTGCCGCCGTACAACCGGCCTCGGCAGATCAACGAGGTTATGGCTCATGTCGCGGAGGCGGGCATCACGTGCAAATTCCGCACCATTCCTTCTCTTGGCGAATTGGCTTCTGGACATCTTGCGGCCTCTTCGATTCGAAATGTTGGAATTGAAGACCTGCTGACCCGAGGGTCGATCGTTCTGGATCGCACAGAGGTGCGCCGGTTTATCAAAGGCAAAAAGGTGATGATTACCGGAGCCGGAGGAAGTATCGGCTCTGAACTATCGCGGCAGATTGCCCGATATGAGCCCGATACATTGGTTCTTTTTGAACAGTCGGAATACGGACTCTACTGCATTGAACAGGAGCTGCAGCGTCGATATCCCAATTTGCACCTGATCGCTGTGACCGGAGATGTTCTACGGGTCGATTCGATCCGGCGTGCATTTAAAGAAGCTGGCGGTGTGGATGTGATTTATCATGCCGCCGCATACAAGCATGTTCCACTGATGGAAAAAAATGTTCCGGCCGCCTTCCGGAACAATGTACTGGGAACTGCCTGTCTGGCCCGTGAAGCGGTACAGGCGGGCGTTGACCGGTTTGTTATGATTTCTTCCGATAAAGCGGTGCGGCCCAGCAGTATTATGGGCGCAACCAAACGTCTGGCGGAGCGGGTTATTAATGAAACAGATGGCGGAAAGACAACCTTTGTCTCTGTCCGGTTCGGTAATGTGCTTGGCAGTAGCGGTAGCGTGATTCCTCTTTTTAAACGGCAGATTGAAGCCGGCGGTCCGGTTACGGTTACCAGTCCGAATATGCGTCGCTTTTTCATGACGATTCCCGAGGCGGTTGACCTGGTGCTTCAGGCCGGAACTGTCGGCCGCAATCACGAGATTATGGTGCTAGAAATGGGTGAGGAGATTAAAATAATCGATCTCGCTCGGCGGCTGATTGAGCTGTCCGGCTTGACACCGGATAAAGATATCCGGATTGAAATGACCGGATTGCGTCCGGGCGAAAAAGAGTACGAAGAAGTCATCACCGAAGATGAAAATGTGGTGAAGACTGCCTATGAAAAGATCTGGGTGATGACCAAAAATTCATCCGTGCCCGGCGCGACACCTGTAGATACAGAGGAAATAAATGCCCTTGTAGCGGACGGTGATGTAAACGGCTTGCGTAATCTCGCCGCACGGTGTGTGCCTGAAAATTGTTTCTGCCAAGACGCCTCGGCAGATGAATAATGGATATCTCCGCCCCCGTCCAGACTCGTAGAGGAGCCCATGTTATTTGTGTTCAAAAAAATAGTGACGGGGTTCCTTTCTCCACTCTCGTTGATCAACTTGAGTTTATTCGTTGGGATGTACTGTCTGGTGTCCTCGAAGCGAATCCGTTCGGCGAAGTTGTTCTTCTTATCTGGACTGGTTATGGCGCTGGTGTTTTCCGCTCCTTGGGTTGCTGACGCGTTGCTTCATAATCTGGAAACCCAGTGTGAACCGTATTCATTTCCTTCCGGAACTTCCCCAAAGTGGATTTTGGTGCTCGGTCAGGGTGTGAAAGAGGGTGATGTTCCAGAAACCAGCCGGGTGAATGGCACGATGTATTCCCGACTGATGGAGGCTGTTCGCATTTCCCGACAGCTTGATTCAGCGCGGATAATCGTTTCAATCAGCGGCCGAATTCCTGCCGAATACAAGACCTCATGGTGGAGCTCATTTTGCAGTAATACACGGATGGACTTACAAAACTCGATTGTTTTAACAGAACCTCGGGACACCGAAGAGGAGCTCCGGCAGGCTTTGCGATATATCAGAAATGATCCGTTCATTTTAGTTACTTCGGCATCCCACATGCCGAGATCTATGTTGATTGCTGAAAAACTAGGTGGGAAAGCGGTCTCTGCTCCATGCGATTTTGAGGGGTATCCCGCCGGACCATTTTATAAACAATTGACTCCCTCCTCTCGGGCCCTTTTCCGCACCGAGAAAGCACTACACGAGTATCTTGGACTCCTATGGTTTCGTCTGACTCATACCGCACAGGATCAGGCATCCAACCTCGGAGCCCCGTCGTTATGAAAAAGAGAAATTTTCTAAGCAAACAGATATTGAACACAGCAGCGCTTTGCCTCAGTGATTCGCTGGTGCTGATGGTTGGGCTGTATCTAGGAAACTGGATTATTTTTAAGATCCACGGCATTCCGGTTTCAATCCATTATGCGCTTGCGCTCATTCCTGTATGGTGTGCTGGCGCGGTCATTACCAGAGTTGCTCCGGCTTGGGGTCTCGGTGCTGTCGAGGAGTTCCGCCGGACGCAGCTGTTATTAATAACCGTTTTCGCGCTCGCTGGTATTGCCGTGTTTTTCAGCCGTGGACGAATGATCCCCAGCCGTATTGTCTATCTGGTTTCATATCTGTTCAGCGCGGTGTTTATTCCGCTTCTTCGCATACCGGTTAAAAACGCGTTCCATAAGGCTGGGATGTGGGGGTGTCCCACTGTGGTTTACGGTACCGTCCGGCAACTGTCCGGTGTCATAGAGACGTTTCAGAAAAACCCGTTGCTGGGATATGTTCCCCATGGAGTATTCACCGATGACTTTTTGCCAAGCCGGAGCCTGCTTGGCGTGCCGGTACTGGGCGGGCTTACCGCTCGCGGGCCAGCCCTAGCTGTAGCGGTGGTCCCGGTGGCTTTTGCGGAAGGCCTCTCCTTGTCCGAAGGGTTCGACCGCATTCTGTCCGGCTATCGCCGAGTTATTCTGATTCCGGATATTAAAGAGGATGTTTTTCTCTGGGCTACTCCCCGCACATTGGGAAGCCTGATCGGACTTGAAATCACCAGCAACCTGCTCAATTTGTCTTCCCGTATGGTGAAGCGGATTTTGGATCTCGCGCTGGTTCTGCTCGCCGCACCGTTCTGGATTCCTCTGCTGGCCGCAACGGCTCTACTGATTTGGATGACAGATCGCCGGAATCCGTTTTTCCTTCAGCAACGGATTGGCCGAAACAACCATCTGTTTCGTCCCGTCAAATTTCGCACCATGAGCTTTAATGCCGAAACGGAGTTGCAGCGGACTCTGGCGGACGATGTGGCATTGAAGCAGGAGTGGGATCTGAATTTTAAACTTCGGAATGACCCCCGAGTCACACCGCTAGGTAAAATTCTTCGTCGCACCTCGCTGGATGAACTTCCTCAAGTCCTTAATGTTCTGATGGGTCAGATGTCGCTGGTCGGCCCTCGTCCTCTGCCCGCCTATCATCACGAGCAGATGGCGGAGTCGGCCCGTGCTCCGCGTAGCCGCGTTTGTCCTGGCATCACTGGCCTTTGGCAAGTTTCGGGTCGGAGTGAAAGCGGCACCGCCGGAATGGAAAAGTGGGATACATATTATGTCCGCAACTGGTCGATCTGGCTTGATATGATTATTCTCGCCCGCACTGTTTCCACTGTGATTAAGGGCAAGGGCGCGTATTAATGCCGTCGTCGTCCACCGTCTGCCGCCCTCAACCATTCCTTTAACTGGACTTGGTCCATTGGTTGTTGAAATTGAACTCTTGATTATTAGCCCTCAGTCCCAACATCTGGAATCAGTATGAGCCGACTTGAAAAACTAACCATGGGTATCCTGACGGGATCCGTTGTGATGTCTGCAACGCTGTACGGCGTGTGGGAAGACAAGCTTACGCTGTGGGCGCCGCTTTTAACGCTGACGTATTTGGCGGCGACCTGCTCGCTTATTTTTGCTGTCTTTCGCCGCAATCCTTCTGGATTCAGAACCACAGGGAAAGATTCCGGTTCCCAGTTTTCCGCTTCAGGGTGGCGGACACCGCCGGGGGGCGTTTGGCTCCTCCTTTTCTGGCTCTACAGTTGTGCGTTGATTCCGTTCTCGGTGCTTCCGTATGAGGCCAAAATCAGTTCGCTTGGTCTCGGCGTGTATTTGGCGATCTACTGGGTCTCGGCTAATCTGCTTGCACGGTTTTCCTATCGCAAGGTGGTTTGGGGCGGGCTGTTTGTATCATGCGTGTTCATCGCGCTTTACAGTCTGGTGCAACATAAGGTTGCCCCGAATCTGATTTTCGGTGTGGAACGATACACGGATTCGTGGACGACCGGACGGCTGGGCGGGACTTATCAATGCCCAAACCATATCGCTCATCTCTTTCAAATGTGGCTTCCGTTCTGTTTTGTTTTTCTTTTCATGCCGCAGTTCGGCTGGTTCTGGCGCATTTGTTTTGCCTACGCAATCCCGTTATTTCTTCTGCTGATCTATCAGACTCAATCACGCGCCGGACTGCTGGGGGCTGTAGCGGCTGTCGGCACGACGGCTTTATTCATGATTCTACGGAAAAGCCGGCGCGCGTTTTTTATCGCCTTGCTGGCAGTTCCTTTGTTGTGTGTCGGCGTGGTCGGCGGCCTTTGGGCCGGATCTTCAATATTTCGCTCTCGCATGCAGCCGGTTGTCGGATTTGTGACACAGTGTCTTGCTGGAGATTTTCAATTCACCGATTCTCGGCCTCAGGCGTGGCTTGATACGATACCCATGATTGCAGATCGTCCTGTTTGCGGCTTCGGCCCAGGTAACTATGGGCCGGTCTACGAGGAATATCGCGAGCGGGTGAAAGCGGTTCGAGTTGAAATGGTTCATGCGCACAACGAATATCTTGAATTGCTGGCGGAATACGGACTGGTCGGTGGGCTGCTCGTTCTGTGCCTGCTGATTACGGTTTGCGTGAAACTGATCCGCTTTATTCGAACGGCTGACCGCTCCTATCATGCTTTGCCCGCCGTGGCACTGCTCGGCGCTCTGGCTGGAACTGCGGTGCATGGATTTTTCGATTTCGAACTGCGCATTTTCCCGAACGCGTTGATGTTGTCGCTCTTTGCCGGATGTGCCGTTGCGCCGTTGATGCAGACAACCCCGGTAAAAGGGCCGGGACGGAGCGCGGTGCCGCAGTGGATTGTTGCTGTGACCGTGTTGTTGGCCGCCATTTGGTCTGTGCAGGTGATGAGTTCCTCATGGATTCGTATTCAGGGCGATCGGGCGTTGCTGCGGCAGGAGTTTCAGCGAGCGGAGCGTATTTATAAAACGGCTGAAAAAATTGATTCGCAAAACTGGCTGGCTGAATGGGGCTTGGGCCAGGTGTACTACCATTACCGTTACTATGAACTTGATCCGGCTCGTAAGCAGGAGTGGGCGCTCAATGAGAAGTCCTCGTATACTTCGGCGTACCGAACCAACCCCAAAAAAGAGGAAGTGGCGTATGGCCTGGGCCGCGTCGAACTGTTTCTCGGCAACCGGGATAAAGGCCTCGATTATCTGCGGCAGGCGGCAAACTATAAACGCTTCAACGATTTCTACTGGCGCAAACTCGGCATCGAACTGCGTCAAGCCGGGTTGTACGAAGAATCTCTTTCAGCCTTTGTGTACGCGCAAAAGCTGGACAGTTCCAATCCGACGGTGAAGCGGAATATCCAGTGGTTGAATCGCCGGAAAGCAGCTCCGGTAACAAAATGAAAACAGTTCTGATATTTGAACCGCAGGCTGGAGGTCATCGGGAAAATTTTATTCGTCTGCTGGCGAATGGAATCCGGGAGCATGCGGCCTTATCAGGCCATTTTGTTTTTTTTACCGCTGTGGAAGCCGAAGGGGTCTCCCCCGGAATATCCGGTCGGCTCGCCGCCGCCGGATGGATTGAAAAGAAAAGGCTGCTTTGGAAGCTTTTTTGTGAAACGTGCGAAACAATTAAACCGGATCATGTGTTGATTCTGGAACTGACACACCTTGAGTTGCCGCTGGCTCTCTTCGGCTCGCCGTGTCCGGTTTCGGCGATTCTATTTGTCCAGTATCCGGAACTGCCTCGCGGGCCGAAGTTCTTTTCCAAGCACTGGAAAACCGCCTTACTGTTGCGCAGGGCTTCTGTCCGGAACTTGTTTCTTCTAAATGGAGAAACGTCTTGCGGCTGGCTCGCATCTCGCTTCGGCTCTCTCGCCCATTTTATTCCCATTCCCGATCCGGTTCCGGAGATTGCTCCTGAAGCCGGGTTCCTGCTCAGGCCGCACTTTGGGATTTGTGCGGAAAGAAAAGTGTTTCTATTTTTTGGAGCCATCTCTCGGCGTAAAGGGGCTGATGCGCTGATCGAGTCGTTACATCTGCTGAGTCCGGCAACCGTGGCGGGCAGCGCCTTTGTTTTTTGCGGAGAACCCGAGATGGATTATCGTCGGCCTTTTCAGCAGGCTTGCGCTCAGTTGCGCGCCGTTCGTCCCGACATCCAGCTGTTCGTGGAGAATCATTTTGTATCCGATGCGCGCATGATGGCGCTGTTTGAGCAATCCGATGTGGTTTTAATGCCATATAAACGCCCGGAATATTCGAGCGGCGTTTTGGCTCTTGCCGCAAAGGCGAACACTCCGGTTATTGGTACGGACGGGGGATTGCTGTCCCGCCTGATTCGGGATAACGGGCTTGGTTTGACCTGCCCTGTTCATCCTCGAGAGCTATCTGCCGCCATCACTTCTGCTGTGGCAGCGTTGCCGCCCGTTGATCCCGCCCGCCGTGCGGCGTTCGTCAAAAGAAGCGATCCTGAATTGTTTGCCCAAACCCTTCTGGAGGCGGTTTTGTCATGAGGGCTGAAGCCTATCATCCCGTGTTACGTCCGCTGGAGGAGGCTTGCCGCCTGGCGAAAAGCGACTGGCTCTGTTTGCCGAATCCGCTGGTCGGCTGGAGTCGCGAAGGGAGCCTCTTTTGGAAGGCTGGCGTCTTGTTGCGGCACATTGCGCTGATGGGCCGGTGCTGGCGCGCCGCCGCGCACCGGCATATTCTGGTGCGGGAGTTTTCGACGGTTCCTTTACTGCTGGTTTTTCCTTTGCTGTGGCCGCTGCGCAAAAAGATTTATTTTCTGATCCATCACAATCTGCCGTGGGCCGTGCGCAATCCGGTCGAGCGGTTTGGATTGCAGGGGCTTGCGAGACTTGGCGCCCGCTGGGCCGTTTTAGAAACGCAGGAGTTCCAAGGGTTGGAAAGGTTTTATCTTCCGTCTCCGCGTAATCTGGTGCTGCCGCTCCCCGTTGCGGAGGATTGTTCCAATGTTCGGAAAACGAATGCGCCGCCGGTGATCGGTGTGGCGGGATATTATCGTCCGGAGAAGGGGATGGATGAGTTGCTCCGTCTTCTCGTGGCGCATTGTCCGGACTGCACCGTCGTGGCAGGGGTGCCGAATCCCGAGGCGGTGAAAATTCCCGGGGTTCATGTTGTCGATACCGCGACCGATCAAGCGTATCGCCGCATGCTGGCTGGGTGTGATGTGCTGGTGCAGAACAGCGTTCGGGAAAGTTATTTCTACCGGGCCTCCGGTCCGATCGCCGACGCCGCCGCTTGTGGCACCGCCGTCGTGGTCCCTGACTTTCCGTTATTGCGACATCAGGTTCTTTTTCCCGTTCCGGTCGGCGAGGTCTTCCGGACATTGGAAGAAATGCCGGAGGCGGTTCGCCGCGCAATCAACCAAGTGCGGCGCGGCGGCTATGACTTTTCTGCATATTGCACGGCCCGCTCGGCGCAGGCGGTGGCGGATCGATTGGATGAATTCAGCCGAGGTCAAAATGGATAAGGTCGAGCTGCTTGGCATACGAGTGGATGTGATTGACCGCCCTCAGTTGCTGGCGGAAATCGACAGGCTGGTCGTGGCGCAGAAACCTGCGCTGGTGAATAATGTGAATGTCCATGCCTGTAATATTGCCTGTAAAGATCAGGCGTTTCGCAACATCTTGAACGCGTCGGAGGTTGTTTTCTGCGACGGGTTCGGAGTGAAGCTGGGCGCGCGGCTTCTCGGCAAAACGCTTGGGGAACGGCTGACTCCGCCGGACTGGATCGATGATCTGTTCAAGCTGTGCATTGAGCGGCGCTACCGCATTTATTTTGTCGGCGATACAGTTGACGTGGTTTCCTGTTTTGCGCGTGAAGTGCATGGAAAATATCCGGCACTTCGAATCGCCGGACATCACGACGGGTTTTTTATTCCCGGCAGTGATGCCGACATCCGCATCATGCAGGAGCTGGTTCGGTTACGCCCCGATATTATTCTGACCGGCATGGGCATGCCGCGTCAGGAAAAATGGGCCGACGAAGCCCGCAAAAAACTGGGGCAAGGTGTCATCATTGCAACTGGCGCGCTGTTCCGATGGTACACCGGTTACGAAAAGCGGGCGCCGAAGTGGGTCACTCAGACCGGATTTGAATGGCTCGCCCGGCTGGCGGCCTCTCCGCGTAAACATTTTAAGCGGTACGTCGTCGGCCTGCCTCTCTTTTATCTGCGCATTCTGAAGCAGAAGCGGAACAAGGGGACGTTTGATTCATGAAAGCGTTTTGGAAAACAGCAGGGCTGTTCTGTGCCGTCGCGGCATTTCTGACGCTCACCGCCCCGTCAAATCACAGCGAGGCTGAGGATACCTATTATTACGCCCAGATGGTGGAGCGTGGCGGATGGAGCGAAATGTTTCATCGGCATCATCTGCTTTACCTGCCGGTTGCACGGGGAATTTATCGGCTGGCGCAGAGGGTTGGATTTGAAGGACGCGCCATGCCGGTGCTGATTGGCTTGAGCATTGCATCGGCCTCGGCGGTAATCTGTTTTTTCTCGGTGATGCTTCGGCGTAGCGGGGCAGGTCGCTGGTGGGTTGTGCCCTTGCTTTTTTCGTATGGGTTCTGGCGGTACGCTTGCGCGGCAGAAATCTATGCGCCCGCTTTGGCGGCAGTTTGTGCCGCATGGTTTTTTTCGGCGCAGCCCGAGAGGATGTGGCGGTGTGTGTGCTGTTCGATTTTTGCAGTTCTTTTGCATCTGGCCTGTCTTCCGGCGGTGCTGGCCATCGGCGTGCTGTTTGCTGTCACGAAGGAGTGGAAGCGGGCCGGACTTTTCTTTCTTTGCACCGGATTGCCGGTCGCGGCGGTTTACGGGGTTGTTCAGGGAGCGGTCGGGACGATTGTATTTGTCGATACGGGGGTTGTGCGCAGCTCCCTGTTCGCGGCGTCAACCTGGGTTAAGGCGTTATTCGCTTTCGGGCAGAACGTGCTCTCCGGTAATTTCCTTTTTTCGATTCCGTCGATGGCTGAATGGCTGTCAGGACTGTTCCCGTACCAGATGCTTCAGGAAGAGCTGTTTATGGGACGACAGGCGGATGCGGTTTGGCAGGTCGTCAGTGTCGTTACGTTTTTTAGCGCATTGCTTCTGCTGGGTTTTGCGGTGATCGGATTGATCCGCAATCAGCGGGTGTGGCTTTGTCCGATGTCCGTTTGGTTTGCCGGGAATATGGCTATGGCGTTGTGGGTTGAGCCAGCCAACCCCGAGATGTATATTTTTGTACTTCTTCCGTTCTGGTTTCTGGTTGCGAATGGCTGGAAGCAGGCCGGATATTTCGGAACGTTCGCGCTTTCCGCTCTGGCGGCGGCGATGTTGCTGCATAATGCGATCGGCGGAATGGCTTTTGTTCAGCGCGAGGCTGGCGACTACTGCCGCCAGAAGGCGGCCTGGGTTGTTGAACACGCGACGGCTGAGGACGTCGTTCTCGCTGCGGACTCCCATGGCTTTATCACGTACTTAGCGTATTGGAGTCCGGCTTGCACGTTGGACGCAAAGTTCCAAACCTCGGAAAATATCTTCCAAGCATTGGAACGGCGGAGCGCAGGACGGGTATTTGTTTTTTCAGATGTCATCGAGCCCCTGCGGCCAGTTGCGCGTCGCAACGACGAACCTGTTCAGCGGTTGAAGTCGCTGGCGAATCAGCTGGGTTCGAGGTTGATGCCGGTTTCTACTGGGGAAGACTGGACGATTTACGAGTGGGTTCGCCAATAGTGAAGCGGCTGACCCATTTTGCCTGAAGGGCAATAATGGATAACCAAAAGTTTTTATTAATTAAAGGGGAAGGGGGGCTGGGCAACCGGATTTTAAGCCTCCTGTCCGGAATTGAGTATGCCCGACTTTCCGGTCGCACTCCGGTTGTCGAATGGTGTGACGGGCAATATTCGGCAAACGGGGAAAATGCGTTTTTTGAACTGTTTAAAGAAACAAGTCATCTGAGAGCTCTGTCCAGCCTTCCCGCATCAACGGATGTGACTCCGGATGTTTGGGCTGATTCTCTATTCACGAGTCCCTTCGAGAAGATATCTCCGGTGCGAGCAATCAAGGCCTCCAAAGTTTTGACGCTGGTTTCATTGATGCTGAAAAGGCTGAAGGGCAGTGCGTTTTCGTTTCAGTTCCCGTGGAGCTATCGCAAGGTCTGCATCGATCTCTCCAGAACGGATCAGCCGCAGGCTCTCGGCGTTTTTTTCTCTTTCACTGAAAAGTTTTATCGTCTGCGGAAGTTGTACAGACGGGTCAATGATCCGTTGATGCACGTGAGGGACGAGTTGAAAATAAAACGGGTTTTCGAAAGAGAGCTGTTTCTCAAAGCCGACATTGCCGAGGCGTTATCTGCCGAAAGAAAGCGTCTTCTATCGGCAAAAACAATTGGCATTCATCTTCGCTACACCGACCGGAAGGGTTCTTTAAAAAGAGCGTTCGCGGATGTCGCAAAAACGGTTCACAGCCACCCAGGCTGGAATCTCTTTTTAGTCACAGACAATCAGCAGGTCGAGGCGGCTTTGCGCGAAAAATATCCTGACCTGCTTACCGTGAAGAAATGGTTTCCTCGGGCCGGAGGAGCGATTCATTGGGATGGGAGTTGTCCGGATAAAACGGCAATGGCGGCAGATGCGGTGAAAGAACTGCTCCTGCTTTCGTCTTGTGATTACATCCTCTATATGGGGCATTCCACCTTTTCTGTGCTGGCCAGATGCCTGTCCGGCCTGCCGCCAGCCCGAGTGTTGGATATGAACCGATTCCATCTCTTGAACCGACTGGTTTTGCTTTTGCATAAGGTGTGTTGATTGCTGACGGGTTGTTTGGATAAAAACCTGTAATTCCCCCCGCAAATTGATATCCTGATCCAGTTAGTTGAGGGTTTTATGAAGAATGAGTCATCTATCAAAGTCTGGAGCGAGCGCTGGCGCCTCGGGGCTTTGGTGTTACCTGAGTTGGTTCAGATCGGCTTGTTTTCCGTGATGATCAGTCTGGTCTTCATGCTTTTCCATATGTTGGGAAACACCGTGGAAAACGTCGGCAGTCGGTCGGCGTTCCAGTGGATGTTTGCCCGGTGGCAAGATACGATTTCTTTCGGCGCGGACTATTCCCACGGATATTTTATCCCTTTTGTCAGTCTCGGCGTGATCTGGTACAAGCGGAAAGAAATCTTTGCGGTCAACATGCATACCGACCGTCGCGGATTGAGAGTGGTGATTTTCGCACTGGCTTTGCACTGGCTGGGAGCCAAGATGCAGCAAACCCACTTTTCGCTGATGAGTCTTGTGATTCTGATCTGGGGCATTCCGTTTTATCTTTTCGGCTGGGAGCTCGCCAAAAAACTGATTTTCCCCTGCTCCTATCTGATTTTTTGCATCCCTCTGAATTTTATGGATATCGTGGCGTTTCCGTTGCGCATGTTCTCTACCAGTCTGGCTACCGCCATGTTGAACGGTATCGGCATTGGTGCGGTGCAAATAGGAACGGCCATTCGTT
Organism: Verrucomicrobiota bacterium; assembly: GCA_020853375.1. Lineage (GTDB taxonomy): Bacteria > Verrucomicrobiota > Kiritimatiellia > Kiritimatiellales > Tichowtungiaceae > Tichowtungia. Next base: position 11,891 of record JADYZA010000161.1, read on the forward strand.
CTACGGCGGCTGGCGGGTTTGAGTTTGACGTGGCCGACCCGTGTAGCGGCTTGCGCTCACTGCTCGCCATGACCGCGTTGACGGCGGTTTATGCCTATTTCACTCAGCGAACAATCGTGCGTAAATGGATTCTGTTTCTCGCCTCCATTCCGCTGGCCGTGATCGGAAATATCGCGCGTATCGTGACCGTGGCGCTGGTGGCGGAAGCGGTCGGTGGGAAACTGGCGCTTGGTGTGTACCACGATTATTCCGGTTACATCCTTTTCACCGCGGCGATCAGTATGATGGTGGTCATCGGCGGGTTGTTGAATCTTAAATTCAGTGAGGTGGTGCAAAAATGGAAATCCGAACTTTTACGCCGCACCTAGTACTGATCGGGCTGATGATTGTCACGGCGCTGGCTCTGGCGTTCACTGTGGATGTCACGCTGAATGACCGCGCCGGAGTGTCCATGAAGTTGCCGACCTCGATGGACGGAGGGTGGCAGGGCGACGAGTTGCGTTATTCGCATAACGCCGAGGCCCCCAAACAGTATCGAGTCAGCGAATTGACCTTGCCGAACGCCGACCCTGTGACTGGAGAAAAGCTTTTCAACATGAGCTTGGCTGAATATGACGCGCTTCCGAAGGATACGGAGTTTGTTAAGTCCATTTACACAAATGCTGCGGCGTCCAATACGGTTTTTGTTTCCGTTGTTTTGTCCGGTCGCGAACGCGACAGTATTCACCGCCCTGAACGCTGTTTGGTCGGGCAGGGGAATTCCATCGTTAACCAGCACTTCTGGAACGTGGTGGCTCCGCAGATTATTGAAGTTCCGCTGGAGGGGCGCAAAGAGCCTCTGAAAGTGGCCGTGCTGGAAGCGGTCCGGAATTATCGCGGATCTGACGGAGAGCGTAAGATACAGTACAGTTACTACGCCTATTGGTTTGTCGGCCAGAATCGTGAAACGCCCAGTCATTACGCCCGCATGATCTGGTTGGCTTGGGATCGTGTTGTGCGCAGCACGTCCCATAAATGGGCCTATATCGCCATCGCCGGTGAGCGCGTGAATGGTTCCGATGCGTATAAGCAGGACATCGTTAGTTTTGTGCAGAAGCTGTACCCGCACCTGCTGATCAATCAGCAGGCCGTGGTTGACAAACCTTGATTCCTGCGCCTACTATCCCGCCCGCAATGAAACAGACATCCAACAGCCTAGAACTTCTTCTACTCGCCGGGGAAACCCTGCGGGAGTTCTGCGCTTGTTGATCTGACCCTCCACAACGATTTCGCCGAACCTCTCCGCAGCCCGGAGAGGTTTTTTTATTTTCATGGTGGGTTTAGCAGAGAAAAAACAGTAAAGGAATGAACAATGAAAACACCGAAATACAAGGCTCCCGCGCCGTTTGAAATGCCCGATCGCCAATGGCCGTCGCGGACGCTCTTCGCCAGCCCATCCTGGTGCTCTGTTGATCTGCGCGATGGCAATCAGGCGTTGCCCAATCCAATGGATCCAGATCAGAAGCTGGAATACTTCCAGATGCTGTGCCGTATCGGATTCAAAGAGATCGAAGCGGGGTTTCCCTCCGCCAGCCAGGACGACTACGATTTCTTCCGCTGCCTGATTGAGGGCGGTCATATCCCGGATGATGTTTTCATCATGGGGCTGACTCAATGCCGGACGCATTTGATTGACCGCACCTTTGAGGCATTCAAAGGAGTCAAAAAAGGGATCATTCACGCCTACATCGCCACCTCCGAGCTGCACATGACCAAGGTTTTCGGAATTGACCGGAAAGGCACGTTGAAGTCGGCGGTCGAAGCGACGCGGCGGATTCGCGAGCTGGCCGAGGCTATGCCGGAAAGCGATATCCGTTACGAATTCTCCCCCGAGGAATTCACCGATACCGACCTGCCGTTCTGTCTGGAGCTGTGCGAGGCTGTTTACGATGCGTGGGGTCGGGCGACTCCCGAAAAGCCGCTGATTCTGAATTTGCCGGCCACGGTGGAACGCCGTCCGCCGAATCATTATGCCGACATGATCGAATGGTTTATTGCGAACTTTCCAAACCGTGATTGCGTGAAGATTTCCCTGCACGCCCATAACGATCAGGGCATGGCGGTCGCCGCCACGGAGCTGGCGTTGCTGGCGGGCGGAGACCGCGTCGAAGGAACGCTGTTCGGGCACGGCGAGCGCACCGGCAATGTTGATCTGGTAACTGTCGCCAGCAATCTGTTCTCGCGCGGCATCGACACCGGACTGGATTTTTCCCGTCTGGGCGAAATCGCGGTGACGGTCGAACGTCTGACCGGCATGCCGATTTATTACCGTCAGCCGTACGCTGGCGAATACGCCTTCACAGCCTTCTCCGGTTCGCATCAGGACGCCATCAATAAAGGCATGCACCGCCTGAGCGAAGCGGCGAAAGCGTTTGGTATGAAGTGGAAAGTGCCATATCTGCACGTCGATCCCGCCGATCTGGGACGTAGTTTTGAGAAGCTGATTCGCATCAACTCGCAGTCCGGCAAAGGCGGCATCGCCTGGGTGCTGGAGCAGGACTACGGCATGCAGATTCCCAAAACCATGCAGCCCGAACTGCGCGAAGAGGTTCAAAGTTACAGCGAATCCGCCGGTCGCGAAATTTCATCGGAAGAAGTCTACAACGTCTTCCGCGAAAAATTTGTGAATCCCGTTGGTCCATACGAACTGATCGGCTACTGGCCGCGCCCCGACGACAAAGACCCGACATTCATCCACGGCGAAGTCCGCGTCCGCGTCAACGGAATCGAAAAAACCGCCGTCGCCGATGGCAACGGGCCGATATCCGCTTTCGTCCATGCTGTGCGCGGCATCGTCGGCATCGACTTCGGTGTCGACGACTACCACGAGCAGGCCGTCGGCAAAGGCGCGGACGCGCAGGCGCTGGCTTACGTTCCGCTGAAACTGGAAGGCAACGGCATCGTCTTCGGTGTCGGCTCCGACTCGAA
>JADYZA010000162.1 GCA_020853375.1 Verrucomicrobiota bacterium
CCGGTCACATTTGAAAGAACCGGCATGGAAGGCGCGTTCAACGAAATGGTTTCCAGGAATCCGGCGAGCCGATCGGCGGCAGGTTTCATCAACGGCGAATGAAATGCTCCGGCAACCGGAAGCGGCAACGCGCGCTTGGCTCCAGCCTCTTTGCAAACCACTTCGGCTTTGGCGATTCCGACTGCGGTTCCGGAAAGGACAATCTGGTCAGGCGAGTTAATGTTTGCCAGCGTCACACCGGTTTCGGAGGCAATCTTTTCGAGCGCCGCACGGTCGAGATTGATGACCGCCAACATCGCGCCGGGATTTGCGTCGCAGGCTGCCTGAATAAATTCTCCGCGGGCTTTGAGAACGCGCAGGGTATCTTCGAAGGAAATTACATCGGCGGCATAAAGCGCACCCCACTCGCCAAGACTATGTCCGGCGGCATAATCAAACGTAATGCCCGGCTTTTTGAGCTGAAGCGCCTTCAATGCAGCGGCGCTAACCGTGAAAATTGCGGGCTGGGTGTTGTGCGATTTTTTCAGTTCATCTTCGGGGCCGTTAAAGCAGATCGCGGCGATATCGTAACCGAGCACTTCGTTGGCTTTTTCAAAAAGCGCTTTGCACTCCGGAATCGCGTCGTAAAAGTCGCGACCCATACCGACCGACTGCGAACCCTGTCCGGGAAAAAGGATGGCTTTCTTCATTTCGTCCACTCCACGATATTGGCACCCCAAGTGAATCCACCACCGAAGGCAACCAGCAGCATCAAATCTCCTGAGGCCAGCTGACCCGATTTGGCCGCCTCATCAATGGCGATTGGCAGCGCGGCGGCCGAGGTGTTGGCGTATTTTTCCACATTCAGGAACATCCGATCCTGAACATCGAGTCGTTTGCCGATGGCGTCAATAATGCGGGCGTTGGCCTGATGTGGGATAAAAAGTTTAATATCGGCGGCGCAAAGACCATTTTTCTCCAGCACGTCCAGCGCCGACTTCGTCATCTGGGTCACGGCGTGTTTATAAACTTCACGCCCTTCCATTTTGAGATACTGCTCGTTGCGGTCGATCATCTCATGGGTCATCGGGTTCCGGGAGCCGCCACCGGGAGTCCAGAGCAAGTTGGCCAGCGAACCATCGGAGCCGAAAGAGCCTTTCATGACGCCGCGTTTCGCGCCCGTCGCCCGCAAAACGATCGCACCAGCTCCGTCGCCGAAAAGGACGCAGGTGTTGCGATCTTTCCAATCAATGAATGTGCTCATTTTTTCCGCGCCGATAATCAGCGCCGTATTCACCGCACCGCAGGCGATCTGGTTCTTGGCGGTTTCGAGCGCATAGAGCGATCCGGAACACGCCGCGCCAAGGTCATAGCAGTAGGCGTTCTTCGCACCGATTTTATCCTGCACAAAACAGGCGGTGCTGGGAAAAAACATGTCGGGCGAAAGCGTGGCGACAATCAGCAGATCAACTTCATCGGCACTGATGCCGGCATCAGCAAGCGCAACTTTGGCAGCTTCGGCGGCCAGATCGGAGGTGGCCTGATCATCGCGGGCAATACGCCGCTCGCGCATACCGGTTCGCGAATAAATCCATTCGTCGTTGGTATCCACAATTTTTTCCAGATCACGGTTGGTGACCGTTTTTTCCGGAAGATAGGCGCCGGTTCCAATGATTGAAACTGCACGCAAGCTATTAATGGCTTTGCTCACTGTCGTTGAAAACTTCGTTGATCTTCTCTTCGATCAAATGGTTCACCTTCTGTTCGATCGCCGTGCGGGCCACGCGAATCGCGTTGTAAACAGCAAATGCGGAGGAAGAGCCGTGTCCGATAATGCAGACTCCCTTAACGCCCAGTAGCGGCGCGCCGCCGTAGGCTTCCGGATCGGTTTTTTTCTTCAGCTCGGCAAATGCTCCGGAAGCTTTAAGAATTCCGGCGCCGATTCTGCGGATCAGCGAAGCAGAAAACGACTCCTTGATCCACTGAATCATGGCATGCGCGGCGCCTTCGCTGGTTTTGAGCACCACGTTGCCGACAAAGCCGTCGCAGACCACCACATCGACCGCGCCTTCAAACATATCGTGGCTTTCCACATTGCCGATGAAGTTGATGCGTGATTTTTCCAATATCGGGAAAGCTTCCTTGGTGGATTTACTGCCTTTGGAATCCTCTTCGCCGATGCTCATCAGTCCGACACGCGGACTGGCGATATTCAGGATGTGTTCGGCGTAGATGCTTCCCATGATGGCGAATTCGGCCAGCATTTTCGGGGTGCAGTCCGGCGTCGCGCCGGCATCCAACAGAACAAACGGGCCTTTGATGGACGGCAGGACGGTGGCAATCGCCGGACGATCCACCTTATCCATCGTCCGCAGCCGAAGCATACTGGCTCCGACAGCCGCACCGGTGCTTCCGGCGGAATAAATCGCATCGGCCGCGCCGTCTTTGACCAGCTCGACGGAACGCATAATGGAAGAGTCTTTTTTGCGGCGGAGCGCCAGCGCGGGCGAATCGCCCATTTCGATTACTTCAGAGGCGTGACGGATTTCGATACAGGCTGGCGTTTCTCCGTAAAGGGCGAGCTCCGCCTTGATGACGGATTCGTCACCTACAAGAAAAAGCTTTTCAATTCCGGAAAGGTCGCGGGCAGCCTGAACGGCGCCCTTTACGATCTCCCGGGGGGCGAAGTCGCCGCCCATGGCATCAATTGCGATACGCATGGCTTACTCGTCAGAGACGGTAATAACCTGACGGCCTTTGTATTTGCCAGTGGTCGGGCACACGCGATGCGGCAACGCAGGAGCGCCGCTTTCGGTGTCAAAGCCGGCATTATTCAGCTTGCGCTTCATGTTTTCGGCTTTCGTGCGTCTCGTTCTGCTTTTCGATGATTTTCTTTTTGGAAGGGCCATTTCTCTAATCTCCCGCTAAACTGCTTCTTATAAAAGGCTCGGCATGCTACCCCAGCCTCATTCCGTTTTTCCATTACAATTTCAAATTATTGAGCGCGCCCCACGACCCGCCCGTCTCGGTATTCCGGCATCCGCACGGCCCGCTGTTCAGGTTTTTTCCACACTGGGCACAAAGTCCCTTGCAGTTTTCATCGCACAGCGGAAAATGCGGCAAACTCAGTAAAACCGCCTCGCGAATCTCCCCTGTAACGTCCACTTCCTCGGTTCCCTGAATGCCGGGGAAGTCGCGCAGGAAACCGGAATCGGCTACTGTTGTCGAGAAAATTTGCGTGCATCTTGCGCAACGCGCCTCCAGCGGGGCTGACACCGTTCCCCGCAGAATCAGCGTTTCGTCCACCACTTGAGCATACAGGTCACAACTCACCGGCCCGGCCGCAAGGAATTCGGCCCCTTCGCCCAGTTCGAGAATTTCTCCCGGCTCCTCTTCCTTAAACTTCAGCCCCGATTCGGGAATTCTGGCCACATTGATGATCAGGGGGTGACCTATCGTTTCAGCTTACGGGTTAAAGCCGCCAAAACGGCCGGAGGTACAAATTCGGACACGTCGCCGCCAAGTGAGGCGACCTGTTTGACGTTGGTGGAGCTCAGAAAGCTGTAATCCTGCTTCGGCATAAGGAAAAGAGTTTCGATGTCCGGAGCCAGCCGCCGGTTGGTCAGCGCCATCTGGAATTCATATTCGAAGTCCGAAAAAGCCCGCAACCCGCGGATCAGCACTCCGGCGCCCTGAGCGCGGGCGTATTCCACCAGCAACCCGTCGAACAGCGTCACTTTAACATTCGTCAGCCCCTTAACCGACTTTTTGACCAAATCGACACGCTCTTTCTGGGAAAACAGGACGTTTTTACCCGTCTCAGCGACAACCGCCACAACCAGTTCCGGAAAAATCTTCGCCGCGCGCTCCACCACATCGAGGTGGCCCAGGGTCATCGGGTCAAATGTACCGGCATAAATCGCTTTTTGATTCATTTTATCTGCTCCAGGAAAAGCATCCGGGTTCCCCCGTAGACCTTTTCCTTAATAAGGTTCCAATCAGCGGGAAGACTATAGGCACCGCGCGAGCGCATTTCAAACACCAATAGGCCTCCCGGCGCCAGCGCGCCGCCAACCAGCTCCAACAACTTCGGCAGATCGGCCTCGATATAGGGCGGATCGGCAAAAATCAGATCAAACGGCCCAACCCCACGTTTTAGAAACTCATAAACGTCGGCCTGAACGGCCTGCCAACTTCCAAGGTCAGGATCGCCTTCCAAGGATTGGAAGTTTCCCTGCAGGATTTTCCAATGCTTGGAAACCTGTTCAACCGCCGTCACGCTCGCCGCGCCTCGGCTCCACGCCTCCAGTCCCAAACTGCCCGATCCAGCAAACAGATCCAGCACCCGCGCGCCGGGAATTTTCGCCGCCAGCGACGAAAAAACCGCCTCGCGCGCCTGCTCCATCGTCGGACGCAATCCGTCTTTGGGAACCTCGAAGTTCCGCCTGCCCAAAATGCCGCTGTTAATTCGCATAAGTTCCGCAGGCTATCGCATCCGCTCTACCTGCGGGAAGTTATTTGTTATTGGTTATTCGATATTTGGTCCCGACCTCTTTCACTCTCCACTCGCCACGTTCTTCTGTTTGTCTTTTCCGGCCCGGCGTGGCAATAATGCGTCTCTCTTATGAAAGAAACACGCAACCAGCTCAAAAAAGCCAAACGGATCGTTGTCAAAGTCGGCAGCCGCGTCCTCGTGGACGCCACCGGAAAACCCGACCACGAACGCATCTTCTCGCTGGTTTCTGGAATCGCCGCCCAGCGCGAAGCCGGATGCGAAATGATTCTCGTTTCTTCCGGCGCGATTGCCGCCGGAATCGAAGCGCTCGGTATGACCAAACGCCCGACCGATCTGCCCGAACTCCAAATGGCCGCCGCCGTCGGACAAGGCCGGCTGATGAGTCTCTACAGCCACCTCTTCGGCCAGAAGCATATCAAAGTCGGGCAGGTTCTGCTGACCAACGACATTTTCCAAAATGAGGAACGCCGCGCCAACGCCCAGAACACCCTGCTCAAGCTGATCGAGTACGGCATCGTTCCCGTCATCAACGAAAACGATACCGTCGCCACCGAAGAAATTAAATTCGGCGACAACGACCTGCTCGCCGCGCTCGTCGCTATCCTTATTAAGGCCGACGCGCTGATTCTGCTTTCCACCACCGACGGACTCAAGGATGACGACGGCAAGCGCGTCCCGTTCGTCGAACAGGTTTCCGACGACATCCTCGCGCTCGATAAAGGCAAAAACGGCGAACTCTCCACCGGCGGAATGAAATCCAAACTCATGTCCGCCGGAAAAGCGGCGGCGGCCAATATTCCCGTTGTCATCGCCGACGGCCAG
>JADYZA010000163.1 GCA_020853375.1 Verrucomicrobiota bacterium
CCGGTGACGCCAAAGATGGTTCCAGCGCCGGAGTATTCGGCGAGGATACTGTCCGGCTGTTCTTCCGGCAGATTTTTGAAATCGATGCCAGCCTGTTTGATCATGCGGGCCAACTCGCGGGTGGTGATGGCGACGTCCACATCTTGGAAACCTGAGGCACCCATGCTTTCGCATCGTCCAACCTCAAACTTTTTGGCGGTGCAGGGCATGACGGAAACGACGTACATATTTTCCGGGGCAATGCCGACTTTTTCGGCGTAGTAGGTTTTGGCCATCGCCCCGAGCATCTGTTGCGGCGATTTAGCCGAGGAAAAGTTCGGGATGAAGTCGGTCGCGTATTTTTCCATGTAGTCCGTCCAGGCCGGGCAACAGGAGGTGATTTGCGGCAGGACACCGCCTTCGGTCACACGCTTCACAAACTCTGAGCCTTCTTCGATGATGGTGAGGTCGGCGCTAAAGTTGGTATCGAAGACCGCATTGAATCCCAAGCGACGCAATGCGGCGTAAAGCTGTCCGGTGAGCACGGTCCCAGGTTCGTAACCGAACGCTTCGCCAATGGCGACGCGCACTGCTGGGGCGATTTGCACGACGCAATGCTTTTTGTGTTCTTCGATGGCGTTCCAGACTTCACGGGTCTGGTCTTTTTCATAGATGGCGCCGACCGGGCAGTGCGCGGAGCACTGGCCGCACTTGATGCAGGGGCTTTCGTCGAGCGAGACGTCCGCCGCTGGAGCAATGCGCGTTTTTTCGCCGCGACCGATAAATTCCAGCGCCCAGACACCCTGCATATCCTGACAAACCTTGGCGCAGCGTCCGCAGGCGATGCATTTTTCGGGATCCAGCACAATGGACGTGGTTGAGTTATCAACCGGCAGGTCGCGCAGGCGTTTTTCGAATGGAACTTCGCGGATGCCGAATTCCTCGGCCAGCGTTTGCAACTCGCAGTTGCGGTTACGACTGCACTGAAGGCAGTCGTTGGGGTGGGTTGAAAGAATCAATTCAAGCACGGTGCGGCGCACATTGACGATTTCCGGATCGTGCGTAATCACTTTCATGCCCGGTCCGGCCGCAGTGGCGCAGGCGCGCAACATTTTGGGCGAGCCAGCGACTTTCACCACACAGATTCCGCAGGCGGCCCACGGCTCGAGGTCTTGGTGATAACAGAGCGTCGGGATTTTCACGCCGACCTGCTTGGCTGCGTCGATGATCGATGTGCCCGGTTTTACAGAGACCGGAAGTCCGTTGATTTCGAGTTCAATCATATTCATGGGTTTCTCCAAAATTAGCCTTTTTTGACGGCATCGAACTTACAAGCGGTGAAGCACTGACCGCACTTGATGCATTTTGACTGATCGATGGTGTGAGGTTTTTTCACTGTACCGCTGATGCAGGCAACCGGGCATTTGCGCGCGCAGGCTGTGCAACCGACACACGCCGCTTCATCGATGGTGTATGAAAGAAGTTCTTTGCATTTTCCGGCGGGACACTTCCGGTCTTCGATATGTGCGCGGTATTCCTCCTCGAAATACTTCATCGTCGACATGAACGGGTTGGGAGCCGTTTGGCCGAGTCCGCAAAGCGATGCCTTACGCATGGCATGGCCGATATCTTTCAGCTTCTGAAGATCGTCCGGCTTTCCTTGACCCTTACTGATTCGGTCAAGAATGTTGTAGCAGGTGCGTCCGCCGATGCGGCACGGGGCGCACTTGCCGCACGATTCATCAACCGTGAAATCAAGGTAGAACTTTGTGACATCGACCATGCAGTCGTCCTCATCCATCACAATCATTCCGCCGGAGCCCATCATGGAGCCGATGGACTGAAGGGTTTCGTAGTCGATTGGAGTATCGAGGAATGCAGGGGTGATACAGCCGCCGGATGGTCCGCCGGTCTGAGCCGCTTTAAATTTTTTGCCATTGGCGATGCCGCCGCCAATGTCATAGATGATGTCGCGCAACGTGGTGCCCATCGGCACTTCGATCAAACCGGAGTTATTTATTTTACCAGTCAGCGCGAACACCTTGGTTCCCTTGGAGGTTTCAGTTCCGATGCTGTTGAACCATTTGGCACCCTTGAGCAGGATGACCGGAATGTTGGCGTAGGTTTCGACGTTATTGATGACAGTCGGTTTGCCCCACAGACCTTTGACGGCGGGGAAGGGAGGGCGCGGAACCGGCATGCCGCGTTTACCTTCAATGGATGCGAGCAGCGCGGTTTCTTCGCCGCAGACAAATGCTCCGGCGCCGAGACGGATCTCGATATCGAAAGAGAAATCGGTTCCAAGAATTTTGTTTCCGAGCAGGCCGTATTCTCTCGCCTGAGCCATCGCCGTATTCAGTCGGTCGATCGCCAGTGGGTATTCGGCGCGGATGTAGATGAAGCCTTTGCTTGCGCCGACGGTATATCCGGCGATGGACATGGCTTCGAGCACGGAATGGGGATCGCCTTCAAGGACGCTGCGATCCATGTAAGCTCCCGGATCGCCTTCGTCGGCGTTGCAGACGATGTATTTCTGGTCAGCGGTGGTATTTTTGGTGAACAACCACTTGCGGCCGGTTGGGAAACCTGCGCCTCCGCGTCCGCGTAGACCGGATTCGACGATTTCATTGACCACTTGATCGGGCGTCATATCAAACAGGGCCTTTTCCAGCGCGGCATAACCGTCGCGGGCAATATATTCGTCGATAATTTCAGGGTTAATGACGGCACAGTTGCGCAAAACGATGCGAAGCTGTTTGCGGTAGAAGCTGATGTCGTTTGAGCGTGGATCGCCGTCCGGTTTGTTTTCTTTGTAGAGCAGGCGCTCCACTTTGCGTCCTTTGACGATATGTTCAGCAATGATTTCGTGAGCGTCTTTCGGGCCGACTTTAACGTAGAAGCTTTCGTCGGGCAGAATTTTAACCATCGGCCCCTGTTCGCAGAATCCGAAGCAACCGGTTTTGACTAGCTGAACTTCTGTTTCCACGCCGGCGGATTTAATTTCTTTTTCCAGCGCTTCGTAGAGTGCTTTGCCTTTGTTCGATTCACACGCGGTGCCCGCGCATACCAGAATGTAGTTTTTGTAGGCCATGATTATTTCCCTGCGGTTTTGATGATGTCGGTGGAGGGTTTATCGAAAATATGATCATTGACCAGCGCTTTGCCTTCCAGATGGTCGCGGACGATGCGGCGCGCGGTTTTGTCATCAACATTCCCGTAGACAACGTGCGGCATGTCATCGCAGATGACTTCGACGGTCGGTTCCGAGAAACAAAGGCCCATGCATCCGGTCTGCTTAATCGTTACATCGGTGATCCCGGCTTTTTCCATTTCGTCCAGAAACGCGTCAAAAACAGCTTTTGCTCCGGCTGCGATCCCGCAGGTCCCCATACCGATCACCACTTCCGCGCGTTTGCCTTCGGCACTACGCTTGGACATGGCTATTTTTTTTCCGTCACGCAGCTTGCGTAAATCCATGAGTGTTAATTTTGCCATTGGTCATCCTGCCTTTCTTAAATCGTTTTCCTGCGAGGCGATATAGGTTTTGATCAGCCTTAAGTTTTCAGCCGTGCGGAGATCGCCGAGAGTTTCCTCCAGTTCACTGCGCGAGACGGTATAGCCTTCATCATTCCGTGTTTTCGTAATCGTCATTTCGCCGTTCGGAATCAGAGTCAACATCATGGCCGCCGTGCTGGGAAAGTCGCCGAATGGCGGCATATCCATGTGTTGCGCCTGTGCCTGAAAACGAATGATGGTTCCTTCGCCTTCCTGCGATTCAATTTCGGCCCGTCCGCCTGCGGCTTCAGCGGTTTGAAACAGGAAGGGCAGGCCGAGTCCCACGCGGCGGTGCGCATGCTTGTGTCCGTTGCTGAAGAACGGATCCAATGCTTTCATCTGTGTTTCTCTGCTCATTCCCTTACCGTTGTCTTTCAACTCAAACTCGAATATCTCGCTGGTTTCGCGTATGGTCAGTTCAATCTGCGTGGCATCTGCTTCAACGGCATTTTGAATCATATCCGTTATCAAATCGCATAGGGTTGCGTGCACTATTTCCCCCGGGTCTGCTCCAGAATTTTTTTGAGCTGCGCTGTTTTCACACTTCCGAACACTTCACCGTTCACCGTCATCACCGGTGCCAGGCCGCAACATCCGATGCAACGGACGGCCTCGACGGAAAACTCGCCGTCCGGCGTAACGGTGTTCAGTCCGACGCCAAGTTGCCGTTCGATTTCGAGAATAATGTCTTCTCCGCCTTTGAGGTAGCAGGCTGTGCCCATGCAGACAGCAATCTGATTGCGTCCCGGCTTGGTCAGCTTGAAGAGGTGATAAAAAGTAATCACGCCATAGATTTTGGCGACGGGAGTATTGAGCAGTTCAGCCACTTCAAAAGCGATCTCGCGCGGAATGTAGCCGAAGTGCTCCTGCACCCGGTGCAACACCATGATCAGGTTGCCTTGCTTATCTTTCCACTCGTTGATGAAATTTATCAGTTCGGCCGGTAGTTTATTTTCAGACATGGGTTCCTCCAAAATTGCGCGCACAGCCTACGGTCTCCTAATAACCGTTCAACCAAATTGTGAAATATTTGTTATTTAGAACCGCATATAGATAATAATATTGACATTAAAACGCCAATTTTAATAAAGACATGACATTTCCGTAACAAAAAGGAGCGAGTATCAAAACCCAGTCCGCAGTCATTGAACGTCTTCTGAAATACCGTGATGTCATGCAGAAAATGAAAGGAATGGGCTTTGTCAGGGTGTTTTCCGACAATCTGGCCGATGCCGTCGGCGTTTCACCCTCCTTGGTGCGTAAGGACTTTTCGATTTTCGGTCTTAGCGGGAACAAGCGCGGCGGCTATCAAATTGAGGAAATCATCCAACGCCTTAATGTGATTCTCGGAAAAGACCGGAAGCAGAAGATCATTATCATCGGATGCGGGAAAATGGGGCGTGCGCTGATGAACTATAACGGGTTTCCAAGGGTTGGAATCCGTGTGGCCGCAGGGTTCGACAGCGATCCCACCGTACTGGATGAAACGGCTCCGATTCCGATCTTTCATATCAGTAAAATCAAAGATTTCATCGCGGAGACGGGGATTCAGGTTGCTGTTCTGGCCGTTCCGGAGTCCTCCGCTCAGTCCATTATTGATTCACTCAAAAAAACCTGTATCAAAGGCGTAATCAATTTTGCTCCGGTGGCGTTACGGAGTTCGGAAAACTTTTTGGTCCAGAACATCAACGTGGAGCAGGAAATTGAAAATATTTTTTATCAAATCCATTTTGCGGAAGGTTCCGCGCCGGTTGAGGAATTGAAATGAAGAAACTGAAGTCGCTGATTGATGCGCTGGGAGCTACGGCTGTCAGCGCTCCGTCCGGGTGGGAAGAACGCACCGTGGGCGGGGTTTTTGTCTCGGATTTGATCAGCGATATTCTCGTGTCGGAAGGCGAACATACGCTTCTGGTCACTTCTCTGCTGTCGGATCAGGTTTTGCGCACAGCCGACGTGATCGGCGCCGTGGCGGTGGTGCTGGTTAATCGGCGGCATATTCCGGCGGCTCTCGGGCGGGCGGC
>JADYZA010000164.1 GCA_020853375.1 Verrucomicrobiota bacterium
AAAAGAAAACCGGACCTTTTCCGGCCCGATCCCGAGTTTTCAGAAAAGAAACCACCGCATTATGCGACACGGGAAACCGGTACTGGCGACTCAGTTTGTCGGCAATCTCGCGAAAACTCGCACCGTGCGCGCGCCAGACCCGAATCTCGGCTTCATATGGAGCCAGTTTGGATGAAGACTCTTTCACGCCGGGAAGCTACCAGACCACCCCAGACGTACCAACAAAAAACACACAAAAAAGAACAAGTTTATTGTTACGAAGCGGGCGGCTCAGGCGCGGCCATAGAATCGGCGGTAAAGTCCGAGAAGCAGCGCGCCCAGCGACAGCACCGAAACGGTGGCGGGTTCAGGAATCACCGAAACGCCGGCTTCTTTGAACGCCGTGCCGTAGTTTCCCGCCCAATTGCGGGTGTCTTTGCCGCCGTCGGTATAAACAATGTAACGCGCACCCGAACCGTAATTGGTCAGCGTAGTTCCGACCCAGGTGAAATCCCAGTTGAGACTGCTACCCAGCGTAACGGGCGAAAGTTGAGAGCCGACTGAATAAGTCGCCAGTGCGTTGTGTGAAGCATCCTGAATCTGGCAGTTGATAAAATACTGACCGCCCCAGAATGCATTGATATTCACGCCAACCTGAATATCCGGCGAAGCATCCAGCACCGCCGCGCTGAATCCGGCGGCCAGCAGATCAATCGTCTGCGAGCGGATGTCCCACTGATAAGAGGTGTAGAAAGCTCCGCCGCCGACCGACCAGCCGTTTCCGCCGTTGGCTGTCACCGACCAGCCAGTCATATTCGCCGAATTGGTCGTGGAGTTCGCCAGAAGATTCGTATTGAACGGAGTCGCGTAAACCGTTGCGCAACAGAACGCCGCCAGGCAGACCGGGAGAACAGACCGCAAAGAAATTTTCATACAAACATCCTGTTTACATTACATCGATCACCCCGCAAGCGGCGGGATGCGCAGTATATGCCCAAAAAAATCCGTACAGTCCAGCCGGTTTTTTCCAGAGCTTGAAAGAAGTGCCAGGAAAAGGAGCGGCAAAAGTTGGCCGCAAAAACACGGCAAAGATCAGGCGGGCCGGATCGCCTTACACGCCGGATACTTGGAGCAACCCCAGAATTGATTTCCAGCGGTTGGCCCTTTTTTGGCAGTTCGCAAAACCATTCCGGCTCCGCATCTCGGACAAGGTGTTCCCGTAGAAGAAGATTCGTGGCCGGTTTTTAACCGCTGAACGTGTTCACGGTTAGTGCGGGCTCCTCGTTGAAGACGGCCAGATTCGATGCGCTGAATTAGATCGGCGACTTCCGTGTCGGAAAAAACCGGAGTTTGGAACGACTCGATGTGATTAACGTAGCGGCCTTCCAGAAAAACCCCTTCCGGTACGCCGGTTTTGAATTTGGCATCGCCCATGAAGCAGACCACGCCGATGATTTTGCCTTTCGGAAGTTCGAGCAGTTCGGACAGCGCGCAAATGTGGGCGTAGTTCTGGCGAAGGGGATTCTGAAAGCGGTGTTTCTGTTTAAAATTCACCTGTGTCCACTGCGGACTTTTGGCGTCGGCATAAATCCAGCCCTTGTAATTTTTGGTCTCAATCACGAAAAGACCGAACGGTGAAACGATCACATGATCAATTTGCGTCGTGCCGCGTTTTGCCGGGATCGTCACATCTTTAAGCAGGTGGTAGACGTTTTGATCAAGCCGGAGTTTTGCCGCCAGATTCACCACGCCCTCGCCAATGCGGCCTTTGATCTTGGGCATAAAAAGCTTCAATAGCGGGAAGAGGACTATCAGCACAACAATCCACCCATGCTCTTTCACAAGGCCGGTCATCAGGGTGTTGATCACATTCTCAGTCGCCATTTTTATCCTCCAGAGTCCGCAAATTATGCCGGAGGTTCCGAGGTTTGGAAAACTGTTAGCCACAAAAAACACAAAAAAATCCAAGCATTGGAAAACCCCGCGAAACTTGACTCATCGTCCGTGGACTTATCGTCCATGAAGCGGGCATCATGCAACGCATGAAAAATAAAATAGAAAGGAACGAAAAAGCCGAGGCCTGTCTGCGGCGACTGGCGAGAATGACACACGAACGAAACATGCTGGTAGAGACGGTGTTATTCATCAGGAAAATGGCGCGGCGCGTTCCAGACGAGCGTGCGATTTTTATTGAGGCTTGTGATGAGGTGTTGAATGCCCTTGCGGAACGCCAACCGCGGGAGAAAAGAAGAAAAATTTAAGGGAAGAGTATTTCGACGTGTGATAGCGTCGGTGCATGAAACGCGCCTATTACTCCGACTCGATCAAAAACTTCCTTAACAGCGACACAGACGCAATCCTTGGTCGAATATCGCAGGGAAGTGACGATTCTTCTATTCGGCAAACTCAGCAAGGCGCATGGATTCAGCAGATAGAAATTCTCCGCCCCATCCTTCAAAAACATAAGGGTGCTATCTATTTTGAGTATTCCATTCCGCGCATGGGCGAACGAATCGATGTTGTTCTGTTGATTGGTGCGGCCATTTTTGTTCTCGAATTCAAAGTGGGCGAAAAAACTTTTTCGTCACATGGTCTGGATCAGGTTTGTGACTATGCTCTGGATTTGAAGAATTTCCATGAAGAGAGCCATCACCGGTATATTGCTCCTGTCTTGATATCCACGGGCGCAAAAGCGGCAGAATTCTTCATTGGAGCAACGCCACAGAATGACAAGCTACTTATCCCTATCAAGAGCAGTGTCGAGACCTTGTCTGAAGTGCTTGATGCGGTTTTGTTATTTGCAGACGGAGACCTCATAGATGCGTCGAAATGGGAGGCTGGTCGCTATTGCCCAACGCCCACTATTATTGAAGCGGCAATGGCGCTATACCGGCAACACACGGTTACGGATATTACCCGTAATGATGCTAAAGAAAATTTGACGAAGACCACCGAAGCAATTTCTGAGGTTATTCATTCCGCAAAGGAAAATTCACATAAAGCGATTTGTTTTGTGACGGGTGTCCCTGGCGCCGGCAAAACACTCATCGGGTTAAATATCGCCACCAAGCATCTCGATGCCGAGGGCGACATGTACAGCGTTTTCCTGTCGGGCAACGGGCCGCTTGTTCAAATCCTTCAAGAGGCATTG
>JADYZA010000165.1 GCA_020853375.1 Verrucomicrobiota bacterium
ATCCCCCCACCGTCGCCACCGAAACCACCGCCATTCCCAGAGGTCGAATATCTTGTTGATGGATCTATCACCCCAGCGCATCCGCCGTTTCCAGCCTGATTATCCGTAAAGGTGCATCCAATAGCGATACTTCCAAAAATTCCGCCACCGCTTCCACCATTGCCGCCCGCGCCAACATTACTAGATGGAGCATCTCCGCCACATCCGCCGTCTCCGCTAAAGTTTCCGGTAAACGCGCAAGCGTAGACGTTATCGCCGAAGAATCCTCCACCGTTACCCCCTTTACCACCATTACCTCCAGAACCGCCATCACCAGCAGAACCGCCAGGCCCCCCATATCCGGCTCGGTTGCTGATAAAGGTACAGTTGCTTGCCACTCCTTGATACATTCCTCCGCCATCGAATCCGGTTTGTCCACTGGTTCCGTTTCCGCCTTCGCCGGGTGCACTCACACCACTTGCGCCATTTCCTGCGCGGTTAGAAATAATCACACAATCAGTAATAACCGGTAAGTTGTTGGCGCAATAAATGCCACCGCCATGACCACTGGCGCACCCGTTTCTGATGGTCAAGTCGCTGACTGTACAAGCTGCTGAAAGATTGAAACAGCGGGTGATTCCTCCCCCGTCAACAACCGTGACTCCCGAACCATTGACTGAGCGGATGGATATCTTATTGGTAACGGTAATCTCTCCGGTAAGAATGTATATTCCGTTCGTCACCCAAACCGTATCGCCCGGAACAGTCGCATTTACCGCCGCTTGAATGGTCTTTTTGGTGTTCGTCCAATCCAGACCGCTATTGGCATCGTCGCCGGAAAAGGAAACATAGAAATTCGTTGCGTTAGCAACAAAGGATACCCAAAGGACAACCACTCCGGTTATGAATTTTTTTTCCATCTACACTGCCATGCATCCAAGTATTGGAAACTAGGTATGATCAAAGACCATCGACTGAACTTCCACTCCGTCGAGGGAGGACAACTTCTTTTTAAAGGCTGACACCTTGGCATCGTCGTCAACCATATCCAGCAGAATCAGCCCGTTGGGTGAACAGACCGCTTTATTGGCATCATGCAGTCCGAGTCGTGTGCGGATCTGGCATCCGAACTCAGTGAAAATTTTCTGGACCTCACCGGCATGTTTCACTCGCTCGGTAATATGAACACCAATTACAACATGCTTATCCATAAACATCTCCCCGTTGCGAAGGTTTCTACACGTTCCTTGTCCGCAAATCAAATGTTCACCGACAACGAAACATCCATTGGAATTCACAGGCGGTCGTTATTGTTCCAAACAAGCCTGCGCAAGAGAGATTTTATGGTAGGCGGTGAGGGACTCGAACCCCCGACCCTCTCGGTGTAAACGAGATGCTCTAACCAACTGAGCTAACCGCCCGAAGAAGTTGCAGAGAGTAATGAGATTTCACGGCGAGTCAACCCCGCAAAGCCCTTTTTTGAGAACAGTCCGCTTATTGCTGTTCGAACTCCAGCGCGGCGGAGTTAATGCAGTAGCGCATGCCGGTGGCGGTCGGCCCGTCGTCAAATAGATGGCCGAGGTGTCCGCCGCAATTGGAGCAAAGAACTTCAGTGCGAGTCATCCCCAGGCTGTTATCAGAACGGAGAACCACCGTGCCCGCCTTAGCCGCCGAATCAAAACTCGGCCAGCCGCATCCAGAATGGAACTTGGAGTCGGAAGTAAACAGTTCCGCGCGGCAGGCGGCGCAACGGTAAACACCCGGTTTTTCGTTATCGGTATAGATTCCAGTAAACGGTCGCTCGGTTCCGGCCTGACGAAGCACACGGTATTGCTCCGGCGTCAGCTCCTTTTTCCATTCGGCATCGGTTTTCTGAACGGCGAATTGCGGTTTCATTGGCGGCTCCTTTTTTGTACAGGCGGGGCAGAGTGTAAGAAGAGTGAGTGAGTAAATGATCGCTTTATGGAGTGCGGCGGCTTGCCGCCGCTTTCTGGTGCGGAGCTTGCTCCGCAAACTGCCGAAGCAAGCTTCGTCGAACAAGGCGCAGGCAAGCCTGCGCACTCCATGTTTTTTCTTCATAACTTACCTTTCCAGAATAGACAGTAATCGCTCCGTATCGGTCAGGTCCCTGAGAACAAAATCCGCGCCAGCTTTTTCCAATGCTTGGAAATCAAAACCGCCGGTGGCGACCGCAATGGCGGTAAATCCGTTGATCTTGGCGGCGTTGATGTCGCTGGGCGTATCTCCGATCAAGAAGACTTTTTTCGGATGCTCAACGCCGGATATCTTCAGCGCCTGCCGGGCGATTTCGGCGCGGTCGGCGTGTGTGCAACCGAATCCGCCAAAACTGAAATACTGATCAATTCCCGCATACCGGAGCTTGGCCCATGCCGTCGCCTCGATATTCCCCGTGACAAGTCCAAGTTTCCAATCTCTGGAAACTTCGCGGAGAATATTTCCAACGTTCGGAAAAAGAACCGGTGGACACGCGGCCAGCCGCGTTTCGAGCGCCGGTGCAAGCCGTTCGAAAAAGGCGCGCTCCATATCCGGTGTCGATTCAACGCCGCGCTCGACGCAAATTCCTCGGAAAACATTGAGATCGGTCGCGCCGTAAAAATTGACGTGCTCGACGCTCTGTTCCCAGCCAAACGCTTCCTTAAAAGCCGTGGCGAAAGCGGCCCGCCCCGCCCCCGGAGCGTGAAGCAGGGTTCCATCGATATCAAAGAGGACCAGTCCTTTTCCCATAAATTCTATTTCCAAGGCTTGGATGGAGTGATAAAAACGCCGTCTTATTTTTTCGGGGATTCTAAAGGAAGAAGGCAGGTTAGCATGTCAAAAACATATAAAATTACTGTGATGCCCGGCGACGGTATCGGCACCGAAGTGATGGCGGAAACCATTCAACTGCTGGATGCGGTATCAGCGAAATGCGGATTTAAACTCGAATACAACGAACAGTCCGCCGGCGGAGCCGCAATCGACAAGTACAACGACCCGATGCCCGACCACGTCATCGCCGCCTGTAAAGCCTCCGACGCGACCCTTTTGGGCGCCATGGGCGGCCCGAAGTGGGATCACCTGACCGGCGCGTTGCGTCCGGAATCCGGTCTGCTGAAAATCCGTAAAGAACTCGGTGTCTTCGCCAACCTCCGCCCCGTGTCCGTTCCCGCCGCGCTGGCTGATTCCTCACCGCTCCGCCCAGAAGCCGTGACCGGCGTCGACCTGCTGACCGTGCGCGAACTGATCGGCTGCATATATTTCGGCCAGCCAACCGGCAACGATGGCTTTGAAGCGTTCAACACCATGCGCTACACCGTTCCGGAAATTGAACGCGTCGCCCGAGTCGCCTTTGAATGGGCCCGCAAACGTCGCAACAAGGTCACTTCCGTGGATAAAGCCAACGTGCTGACCGTCTCCCGCCTCTGGCGCGATACCGTTAAGCGCGTGCACGAAAAAGAATTCCCTGATGTCGAACTCAACCACATGTATATCGATAACGCGACCATGCAGGTGGTTCTGAATCCGCGCCAGTTCGACGTGATTCTGACTGGCAATATCTTCGGCGACATTCTTTCCGACACAACCGCCACGCTCGGCGGCTCGCTCGGACTGCTGCCCTCGGCCAGCCTCGGAGAAAAGTACGGACTGTTCGAACCGATACACGGTTCGGCACCGGACATCGCCGGTCAGGGCAAAGCCAATCCGGTGGCAATGATGCTGTCGTCGGCCATGATGCTCGACTTCCTCGGTGAAGCCAAAGCCGCCGCCGCCATCCGCAAAGGTTACGAAGCCGCACTGGCGCAGAATTACCGCACCGCCGATCTGTGGCGCGAAGGCTACAAGAAAGCTTCAACCAGCGAAATGGGCCGCGTAATCCG
Organism: Verrucomicrobiota bacterium; assembly: GCA_020853375.1. Taxonomy (GTDB): domain Bacteria; phylum Verrucomicrobiota; class Kiritimatiellia; order Kiritimatiellales; family Tichowtungiaceae; genus Tichowtungia. Next base: position 3,858 of record JADYZA010000165.1, read on the forward strand.
CGAAGAAACGCTCAAGAGCCTATAAGCGACTCTTCCGGTGTTTGGAAAACCTTCCGGCCTAACGGCTGGAAGGTTTTTATTTTACAACCGCGCCGCTGACGGGCAAGTCGCCGTCAACCGTGATCAGTTTGAGCTGGTCGCCGACGGAGGCGCACAGAAGCATTCCCTGCGACTCGACTCCGCG
>JADYZA010000166.1 GCA_020853375.1 Verrucomicrobiota bacterium
CGGTTCGCTCGTCGCCGTTTGCACCAGCGATGCCAAAAAAATACTCGCATACTCAACCGTGGCGAATCTCGGGCTGATCGTCCTTTGCGGCGGCATCGGCACCAAAGAGGCTGTCTGGGCTGGTATCCTGCTGATTATTTTCCATGCTGTGGCCAAGGCTCTTCTCTTCCTTTGCGTCGGGGTTGTTGAGCACAAAATACACAGCCGTGATATCGAGGATATGGCCGGACTGGTTTTGCGCATGCCCAAAGTCGCCGTGATGATTGAGATCGGCATCGCCGGAATGTTTCTCGCTCCGTTCGGTATGCTGATCAGCAAGTGGGCCGTCCTGAAGGCGATTGTTGACGCTCATCCGTTGCTTTCGATCTTCATCGTCTTCGGTAGTGCGGCCACACTTTTCTTCTGGGTCAAATGGCTGGGCAAGATGCTGCAGATTACCGGGTCGATGGAAAAGATGGAGAAGAATATCAGCGGCGGCAAATGGATCGCTCTGGGGTCTCTGTCGGTTTTAACAATCCTCGCTTGTGTAAGCTTTCCGCTTATCTCGAATCAGTTTATTGAGCCTTACATCGGCGGCGGGTTCAAAGCGGCGGACAGCGTTCTGGGGCACAGCAATCTGATTGTTATGGGCCTGATGCTGGGTATGGTGGCGATGTTTCCGCTCAGCTTCCTCAACTACAACCGCAAGGTGAAGGTGGTTGATGCCTATCTCGCTGGCGCCAATGTCGAATCGTCTGACGGGATTGCTCGGTTCCAAGGTTCGGCTGGAATTATTCGCGACATGTCGATGCACAACTATTACATCGGTCAGTTGCTCGGCGAAGAACGGGTTTTCAAGGGCGGATTCTGGATTGCCATCGCGGTGCTCGTCGCGTTGGTCGGAGCATTTTTTCTGCCGATCGGATTGCCGCAGGAAGTCATTCACACCATCGCTCCACACACACTCTCACTCAAAGAAATTTTAATCCGTCTGGCCGCCTATCTCGTGCTGGCGCCGATCATCGGCGGCTTCCTGGCCGGCATCGACCGCAAACTGACTGCTCGCATGCAGGGGCGCCGCGGCCCGCCGGTACGTCAGGCGTTCTATGATGTCGCCAAGCTTTGGGGCAAGGAAAGCATCGTGGTTCGCCGCTCGCAGAACTTTTATATCCTGTTCTTCTTCCTCTTCGTCGTATTCACCGGTGCGTTGTTCTTCTGCGGATCCGACCTGCTGCTGGTGATTTTCTCGCTGACGCTGGCCAGCATCTTTCTGGTTCTGGCCGCCTATAAAGCTAGTTCACCTTACAGCTTTATCGGAGCCGAGCGTGAACTGATTCAGATGGTCGCCTACGAACCGATGGTACTGATGGCCGCTGTCGGCATGTACATGACCACCGGAAGCTTCCGCGTTGATGACATCTTCGCCAATCCGGCCAATCCGCTGAAACTGATCCTGATTTTCGCCGGGTTCCTCTACATTCTGGAAATTAAATTCCGGAAGTCGCCGTTCGACCTGTCGACCTCACACCACGCACATCAGGAGCTGGTCAAAGGGATCACAACCGAGTTTTCCGGCAAGATGCTGGCCTTGATTGAAATCGCCCACTGGTACGAAAATGTGGTCCTCTTCGCGTGGGTCGGCCTGTTCTTTGCCTTCAACCTGTGGGTCGGTGCCGCCGCCATGGTTCTGGTTTTCTTCTTTATGATTTTCGTCGACAACACCTTCGCCCGATTGAAGTGGCAGCTCGCGATCAAGAGCGCCTGGTCGGTAACGCTGGTGCTGGCACTGGCCAACCTGATTCTCTTAGCCCTATGGAAATGAAAGGAACACCTGAATGACCGCCTTTAAAAAGTCCCCCTGGGTGATCCATTACGATGCGTCGAGCTGCAACGGCTGCGACATCGAAGTGCTCGCCTGCCTGATGCCGAACTTTGACGTCGAGCGTTTCGGCATCATCAACACCGGCAACCCCAAGCATGCCGACATCTTTCTGGTCACCGGATCGGTCAATGTCCAGAACGCGCCGGTTGTCCGTAACATCTACGCCCAGATGCCGGAGCCGAAAGTGGTTGTCGCCATCGGCATCTGCGGCACTTCCGGCGGAATTTTCCGCGAATGCTACAACGTCCTCGGCGGCATCGACACGGTGATTCCTGTCGACGTCTACGTTCCGGGATGCGCGGCGCGGCCCGAAGCGATTATTGACGGCGTAGTTCGCGCCCTTGATATTCTCGAAGAGAAGCGCCGTTTCATGACCGCTTCCACTGAAGTCGCCGGAGGCGGATTTATTATCAATCGAGCCAACCAGAAAGATATTCCGGAAATTCTCGCACTGCAGAAAATTGCGTACCGTAGCGAAGCCGAGCTTTACGGCGACGACAGCGTTCCGGCGCTTGGACAGACCATGGAAGAAATCACCGCAGACTTCGAGCGGATGATTTTCCTTAAGGCGGTCGTCAACGGCAAGATTATCGGCTCGATTCGCGGTTACCGTGATGGAGACGTCGCCCACATTAGCCGGGTGGCTGTTCATCCGTATTTTCAGCGGAAAGGACTGGCTACCCGATTGATTAAACAGATCGAACAGGAAGTTGGCGATGTCCGCACCTATGAAGCCTTCACTGGCCATCAGAGTCTGCGGAACCACCACCTTTATGAGAAAATGGGTTACCGTCAGGTTCGCACCGAACCGTTTACACCGACCGTGAACTGGGTTTATTTGCAGAAGGAGCGCACATGATCGAAGAACAGACTATCATCGCCGTCATGCCCGAAACGCTGGTGGCCGAAACGCGCAAAATGCGCGATCAGGGTTACCGACTGGTTCAAATCTGCGTCACTCGGCTGGGCGAAGAACTCCAGTTAGACTACACGTTTGACCTCAACCGCAAGTTCGTCAACTTCCGTTTCCTCCAGCCAAAAATCGGAGCGCGCGTTCCGAGTGTCAGCGGCATCTACTGGTGCGCCTTCACCTACGAGAACGAGATCAGCGATCTCTTCGGTGTTCAGGTGGATGGCAATGCGCTCGATTTCAAAGGCACGTTCTACAAGACCGCCATGAAGCATCCGTTTATTCAAGACGCCGCGCCGGCTTCCGTTCCGGCTCCGGCCAAACCGGGAGATAAATAGTCATGGGTACTCGCACAATTATTCCTTTTGGTCCGCAGCATCCGGTGCTTCCGGAGCCGATTCATATCGACCTGGTGGTCGAGGACGAAAAAGTGGTCGAGGCTGTTCCTTCCATCGGGTTCATTCACCGTGGACTGGAAAAGCTGGTCGAAAAGAAAGACTACATTGAGTACGTCTACGTCGCTGAGCGCATCTGCGGCATCTGCAGCTTCATCCATGGCCAGACCTACTGTCAGGGCATCGAAGAAATCATGAAGATCGAGATTCCGACCCGCGCCAAATATCTGCGCACGATCTGGGGCGAGCTTTCCCGCATTCACAGCCATCTTCTGTGGGCCGGTCTGATGGCCGATGCCTTCGGTTTTGAATCGCTGTTCATGCACACCTGGCGGGTTCGTGAACAGGTCCTTGACCTGATCGAAGCAACCACTGGCGGACGCGTGATTTTTGGCTCCTGCAAAGTGGGCGGCGCCCGTCGCGACATTCCGCCGGAACAAATGGCTTGGCTCCTGAAAGAGCTGGAAGTCATCGAAAAAGAGATGCGGCTGATTGTCGACATCTTCATGAACGACAACTCCGTTAAACACCGCCTTTGCGGTGTCGGTGTCATCTCCAGAGAAGACGCCATTCTTCTGGGTGCCGTCGGGCCGACGTTGCGCGGAAGCGGCGTTGCCGATGACATGCGCCTCCTGAAATATGCTGCGTTCGGTGAACTGGATTTCGAACCGATTTCAAAAACGGACGGCGACTCCTATAGCCGTTGCGCGGTGCGTTGTTCCGAATTGTTTCAGTCAGTTGACCTGATTCGTCAGGCGGCGGCCAAAATGCCTGCGGGCGAAATCGCTGTCAAAGTGACCGGCAATCCTGACGGCGAGTTTTTCTCGCGCGTCGAACAGCCCCGCGGCGAAGTGGTTTATTACATCAAGGGCAACGGAACCAAGAATTTGACCCGTTTCCGCGCCCGCACGCCGACCTTCGCCAATGTTCCGCCGCTGGTAAAAATGCTGGCGGGTTGCGAACTGGCCGACGTTCCGGTTCTTGTTCTGACAATTGACCCTTGCATCAGCTGCACAGAGAGGTAAACCCATGGCATTTTTCCAAATGAAAAAAATGATTCTGGCTTGGACATTCCGCAAGCCGATCACGACGAAATATCCGTTCGAACCTCGGAAAATCTGTCCCGGCTCGCGCGGTCGTCTCGACATCAAAATATCCGACTGCATCTTCTGCACCTTGTGCGCCAAACGTTGCCCGACCCAGGCGCTGGACGTTGATCGGGAAAATAAAAAATGGCATATCGACCGCCTGCGTTGCATCTCCTGCGGCTACTGCGTCGAAGTCTGCCCGAAAAAATGCCTGAACCTGACCGGCGATCACGGCATTCCGACCGTGACGAAGGATATGGAGACGTTCTAAATGCACGAAGACCACCTGATTGATGGCGTTATCGAGGACGTGAAGCGGCGGATTCTGGCCGCTGGCGCATCGAAGGTCAGCCGCATCGTTCTGGAGCTGAGCCCCGATTCCCACATGGACGAAATATCGGTGGAAATGCACCTTGAGTCACACTTGGCCGAGGAACCGTCGATGTCTGCCGCCAAAATTGAGTACCGCCATGTTCCGCCGCGTCTTTTCTGCCCCGCCTGCGACGCCGAATTTGAACGCCAGCCCGGCGTCTTCACCTGTCCGCAATGTTCCAAGCCCGGCCGGCCCTGCGGACACCGCTCCGGCCTGCGGGTTCTTGATGTGGATGTGTCTTAGGGTTGCAAATCCGCAACCAAAGTATGAAAGATGAACTATGAAAAATGAAAGCGGGTCTGCGACAGCTTTAATGAAAAGGCCAACGCCGATTGAGTTCCGATTTCATCTTTCATCCTTCATAGTTCATAGTTCACTGCACAGAAGTCATAAAAAACTGGGACCAAGAACCTAATGTGCTACGCGCTTCCAGGTGTTGTGACGGAGATCAGCGGACGCAATGCAGTAATCAGCTACTTCGGCGAAATCCGTTCGGCACTCTGCGAGCTTACCAGCATTCAGCCCGGCGACTACGTCTATGCACAGGGCGGTTATGTCATCGAAAAAGTCGATCCCGACTTCGCCCGCGAAATGCTCGACACGTGGAACGAGCTGTTCCTAGTTCTTCAGGAACGCGATACAGCCATGTCAGAACGCCCCTCGCCGGAACCCAATGACCGTCCGCTTCAGGACATCCTCGATAAAGCGGGCGCAGGGGAATCCATTTCCCGCGACGAGTTGCGCTACCTGCTGACCGTTGAAGAACCTGAACGCCTCGAACGGCTGTACCGCACCGCCAACGCCGTTCGTCATTTGCACCACCGCAACTCCTGTTGTGTGCACGGCATCCTTGAAATTTCAAACTATTGTTCCAGCGACTGCCTTTACTGCGGATTGGCCGTCAACTCCACACTGACCCGCCGCTACCGGATGACCCGCGACGAGATTCTCGAAGCGGCCAAAGAAGCGATTGAAGGGTTCGGCTTTAAGTCGCTGGTTCTCCAATCCGGCGAAGATCCAGCATACACTCCGGCTTTTCTGGCCGAAATTGTCGCCGAGATTAAGCGCCGCCACGGCGTATTCATCTGCGTCAGCTTCGGCGAAGTTGGCCTCGACGGCCTTGATATGCTGTACGAAGCCGGAGCCCGCGCTCTGCTGATGCGCTTCGAAACATCGGACGCTAAGCTCTACGCTGAACTTCACCCCGGCGATACGCTGGAAGCCCGTCTGAGCCATTTGCGCCACGCGGTAAAGACCGGATGGATGACCGTAACCGGTGGACTCATCGGATTGCCCGGCCAAACGGTTGACTCGCTGGCCGATGATATTCTGCTGGCAGGTGAACTGAATGCCGAAATGTTCAGCTTTGGCCCGGTACTGGCCAGCTGTCGCCGCCGCGACATTATTCCGGCCACCGAGCCACAAATGCTCCGCGCGTTGGCCGCCGCGCGGATTGCCGCGCCGCCGCAAGCCAAAGTGCTGGTCACCACCGCTTTTGAAACCTTGTCGCCGAACGCCCGCGAACGTGGACTGATGGCCGGTGCCAGCTCGGTCATGTTGAACGTCACGCCGCTCCGTTACCGCGCTGACTATGCGATCTACGACGGACGCGCCCACGCTGACGAAAGCATCGCCGACCAGACCCGCGCCATCATTCAGCTCCTCGACCGCCTCGGCCGCGCTCCCAGCGACCTCGGCGTCGCCACGCCCTCGCTCTCTAAGCTTGGGTAGGGGAGGATCAGGCGCTTTTTCCAGATGTTGGAACTGCAAGATTACAGAACTCATTCCTTCGTCTTTTTTGCCTGCTCTTTCTGCTCCGCGACTTGTTTGATTTGCAGAAGTCGACTCTTACGTTCTTCGCGCGTGACGTACCAGTCTCGGATGAGTGTTTCGATCAAGCCGATGAGAAGTTCCGCCTCGCTCGGGTCAACATCAACGATCAGGTCAATGTCTTTTTCCATGTGGGCACCAATATTGCCTACTTTACGAACGGAATCGATTGCCTCCCACGTCAAAGGATCGGTCTTGTCCTTGATCTGTTCGATCTCATCAACCAGTCGACCTGCCTTAACTTTCCAAAAATCCCGAATGATTCCTTGCAGGCAACGCCGAGAAAGCGTTGCGGACGCCTTAGGGCTTGCTTCTTGGATGAGGCACGCTTCGTTGTAGTCCGCGACAATTGCTGCTGGA
>JADYZA010000167.1 GCA_020853375.1 Verrucomicrobiota bacterium
CCTCGACGGCGACTTTGTCTTTCTGGGCGGCGGCGATGATTTTCTGGGCGATGTTGGCGGCGACCTGTTCGTAGCGGGCGAAGGTGAGCTCGAACGAGCCGCGCCCGCCGGTGATGGAGCGCAGTTCGGAACAGAATTTGAAGGTTTCGACCTGCGGCACTTCGGCGGTGATGACCTGCATCCCTTCGTCCACGCCCATGCCGAGAATCCGTCCGCGCTTGGTGTTGAGGATGCCGGTGATGTCGCCCATGTACTCGTCGGGCACGGTGATGGCGATGGTCATGATCGGTTCGAGCAGGACGGGCCGCGCTTTTTCAATCGCTTCGTGCAGGGCGCGCGAACCGGCAATTTTAAAGGCAACTTCGGACGAGTCCACGTCGTGGTAGGAACCGTCGTAGAGTTCGACTTTGACGTTGCTGACTTCGGAGCCGGTCAGCGGCCCTTTGGCCATCCCTTCCACAAAGCCCTTCTGGCAGGCGGGAACAAAGTTACTGGGAATGGAGCCGCCGACGAGTTTGTTGGCGAACCATTCGTTGTCGCCCGGAGCGCGCGGATGAACCCGCACGTAGCATTCGCCGTACTGGCCGCGTCCGCCGGACTGCTTTTTGTGTTTATAGTGGCCTTCGCCGGTTCCGGTGATGGTTTCGTGGTAAGCGACTTTCGGCGTGTGGTGGGTGATGTCCACTTTACTGCGGTGTTTGATGTGTTCCAGCGTGACGTCGAGGTGCATGTCGCCCATACCCCAGAGCAATGTTTCGCGTGTTTCGGTGTTACGCTCAACGCGGATGGACGGGTCTTCTTCCGCCGCGCGGTGCAGCGCGGTGCCGATTTTGTCTTCGTCGCCTTTGGTCTTCGGTTCGACGGCGTAGGCGGAAACCGGATGCGGAAACTCAATCGGCTTGAAGGTGATCTTTTCCGTCGTCGCGCAAAGCGTGTCGTTGAGGTAGGTGTTTTTCAGCTTCGGCAGCGCGATGATGTCGCCCGCCTTGGCTTCGGTGCAGTCGGTCGATTTCTTTCCGTTGATGTAGAAGATGCTGCCGATGCGTTCTTTTTCGCCTTTGGTGGCGTTGAGCACCTCGGAGTTCGGCTTGAGCGAGCCGCGATAGACGCGCACAAAACTGAGCTGACCGGTAAAGGCGTCGTTCACCGAGCGCCAGACCAGTCCGGCGAAGGGTTGGTCCTCGCCCGTGGCGACTTCGTGGCCGTCGGCGCATTTGACCGGATAGTCTTCCGGCGATGGGAAAAGACGGCTGATGGAATCCATCGTTTCCTTCACGCCGATTTTCGTTTTAGCGGAGCAGGCGAACACCGGAATCAGGTGGGCTTCGTGCACCGATTCGCGCAGGCCGTGCGAAAATTCGTCGGCGGTGAGTTCTTCGCCGTTAAAATATTTTTCCATCAGCTTGTCGTCGGTTTCGGCGGCCAGTTCGATCAGGTGGTCGCGGATCGCCTTCACCGTGGCCGCCATATCGGCAGGCACCGCGTCGGTCGGCATGTCGAGGATATCGACCTCGGATTTTCCGTCGCTGGTTGGCAGTACAACCGGTACGCAGCGGGTGTCGCCCCACATTTCTTTAACGGCGGCCAGCGCTTTTTCAAAACTGGCTTCCGGTTTATCAAGTCCGGTGATGACCACGCCGCGCGGCAGGTTGCGCTTTTCACATATCTTCCAAGCGCGACTGGTGCCGACCTGAATGCCGGAAACAGCGTCGACCACAATCAATGCGGCATCCGTAATTTCGGCGGCGGCAATCTGCTGGCCGACAAAGTCGGCGTAGCCGGGAGTGTCGATGACGACGAAGCGGCGCTGTTTTCCGCTGGCGGCGGTATAAACGCCATCGAACGGTTTCGCCCAAATGGAAATTTCGTGTTCCTGCTCTTCGGGCGTCCAGTCGGCCATACTGCTCTTGTCGTCCACCGACCCGACGCGCTCATTGGTTCCAAGGATATTCAGCATCACATCCAGCAAAGACGTCGTCCCGCTGCCCGTGTGACCCATCAATGCAAAATTGCGGACGCCTGAGATCGGAATACCCTTCATCGCAACTCTCCTTGGATTTAATTTTTCGTCAAAACCAGCCCCGCACACAACGTGCGGCGCATGAGGATGCCAAGGTACACGGCTTTACAAAGGGCCGCAATTATTTTTCCAAACCTTGGAAACAAAAACGCCCCGCGAGTGCGGGGCGTCGTTCACAACCGGATGTTCCGGCTATTTCTTGGCGGCCAGTTCCTTGGCGTAAACCGCCATCTGGTCTTTCAGTTTGCCCATCGAGGTGGTGATCTTGCTCATCTCGCCCTTCAGGGTCTTGGCTTTTTCGCCCAGCAGTTCGGTCAGCGGGATTTCTTTGATCTTCGCGCCGAGCGCTTCGAGTTCTTTGCCTTTTTCAGCGATAGCGGCATCATACTTCGCCACCATCTTCTGCAGATCAGCCTGAGTCATCTTCGCGGCATCCGCTGAGATCTGACTTGGCGTCTTGTTTTCATCAATCCCGTTGCTGCTTCCGCCGCAACCGGTCAACATTGCAACCGCCACCAACCCTACCAGCCATCCATAACGCTTCATGAACCCTCCTGTTTCCGGCAAACGCACCATGCGTCCCGCCAACTGCTCGGCATTCTAAACGGTAAATTCTTTTCCGCAACTGTAAAACCCGACCTTCTGGCTTGGTTTTCACAAACATTGAAGAAAAACTTCCAGACATTGGAAAACGGCTCTGTTAGCTTGTGCGGGCTATGGCAGAAAAAACAACACCCATGATGGATCAGTACCGGCGCATCCGCCGCGAACTTCCCGAGGGCACGCTGCTCTTCTTCCGCCTCGGCGATTTCTACGAAATGTTTATGGAGGATGCCAAAGAGGCTTCGCGCATCCTCGACATTACACTGACCAAGCGTAACGACGTGCCGATGTGCGGCATTCCGCACCATTCCGCCGAAGGCTATCTCGCCCAGCTGATCGCGGCGGGCAAAAAGGTGGCCATTTGCGAGCAAGTTGAAGACCCGTCCGCCGCCAAAGGAATTGTAAAACGCGCAATCACCCGCGTGGTGACGCCCGGAACGATTCTTGACGAAGGAAATCTCGACCGCACGAAAAACAACTACCTCGCGGGGCTCGTCCGGGACGGCGAGCGTTTCGGCCTCGCCATGCTCGATCTTTCCACCGGCGCGTTCTGGATCGAAGAGTCGGCCAGCGCTGACGCGCTCTCCGGAAATCTGGCGCGCTATGCGCCGCAAGAGTGCATCATTGCCGAAACCGCGGCGGAAGATGCGGTGGTTCTTCCAATTCTCGGAAAAACCCTCAAGACCGTTGGCGAGGACTGGACGTTTGAAGCCAAAAGCGCGGAAGACGTTCTGCTGCGCCACTTTAAGGTGCATTCGCTGAAAGGATTCGGATGCGAGAATTCGCCGCTCGGCCTGCGCGCGGCGGGTGCTGTTCTATATTATGTCAGCACCGAACTGCGCCGGAATCTCGCGCACGTCCGGCGGATTCAGGTTAAAAACCCCGACGACTATTTACTGCTTGATGAAACAACCGTGATGAATTTGGAACTGGTCGCGCCGCTCAATCCGGCGCGGCAGGGACCAAAATCCACATTGCTTTCCGTACTGGACACCACGCGCACGGCGATGGGCGCGCGGATGCTGCGGGACTGGATTGTCCGCCCGCTCCGCGATCTTCCATCCATCCATGCGCGGCTCGACGCGGTTGAAGCGTTTACGGCAAACCGGACTTTACTCGCCGAAGCGCGCAACCTCTTCGGCGAAATGCGTGACCTCGAACGAATCATATCGCGCCTCGGCTCCGGCGGCGGCAACGCGCGAGATTTACGCGCCGTCGGCGAATCGCTCGATCAACTGCCGGAACTCAAAAAACTGCTGGCGGCGGACGGAAGTTTCCAAGCATTGGAATCCTCGCTTACGGAACTTCCTGGCATTGGAAAAATGATCGCCGAAGCGATTGATGACGAACCAGCGGTTTCAACTAAAGACGGCGGCATGATCCGGCGCGGCTTTTCGACGGAACTGGATGAACTGCGCGACGCGGCCGGAAAAGGCAAACAGTGGCTGGCCGAATTCCAAGCTTCGGAACAGGAGCGAACCGGCATTAAGTCACTCAAAGTCCGCTTCAACCAGGTGTTCGGTTATTTTATCGAAATCACCAACAGCAACCTTTCGATGGTTCCGGAGAGCTATACCCGCAAGCAGACGATGACCAATGCCGAGCGGTTTATCACGCCGGAGCTCAAGGAGTACGAAAACAAAATTCTCGGCGCGCAGGAACGGGCTGTTGCTCTGGAGTTCGAACTGTTCGCGCAAATCCGCGACGACGTGGTGAAGCATATTGATGAAATCCAGCGCAATGCGCGCGCCATCGCCCATATCGACGTGCTGGCCGCCTTCGCCGAAAACGCGCTCACCCGCCGCTATGTCCGGCCCGCCATGAGCCATGGCGACGAGCTGATTCTCCGCGACGGACGCCACGCCGTGGTTGAGCAGATGCCGGATGCCGAGCGGTTTGTGCCGAACGATACAACGCTCAACTGTGCCGACCATCAGCTGATCGTGATTACCGGGCCGAATATGGCGGGAAAATCGACCTACATCCGCCAAGTGGCGCTGATCACGATTATGGCGCATATCGGCTCGTTCGTTCCGGCGTCGGAGGCGAACATTGGACTGGTCGACCGCGTGTTCACCCGCGTTGGCGCGAGCGACGATCTGGCGCGCGGTCGTTCAACCTTCATGGTGGAAATGCAGGAAACGGCAAACATTCTGAACAACGCCACGCCGAAGAGTTTAATCGTGCTCGACGAAATCGGTCGCGGAACCAGCACCTTCGACGGCATCAGTATCGCGTGGTCGGTGGCGGAATTTCTCTGCACCAATCCGGCGGTGCGCGCCAAGACGCTGTTTGCAACGCATTATCATGAACTGACCGACTTGAGCCTGACGATGCCGGGTGTGCAAAACGCCAATGTGCTGGTGAAAGAGCGCGGCGATCAGATCACCTTCCTGCGCAAAATTGTTCCGGGCGCGGCGGATAAAAGTTACGGCATCCACGTCGCCAGACTGGCCGGGCTGCCCGCCTCGGTTCTCGAACGGGCCAGCGAAATTCTGCATAATCTCGAAGAAGGTGAATTTGAGGCCGAAGGCGCGCCCAAGCTGGCTCAGCACCGCACACGGCGTAAAAAAGGCGATGATTCACAGATGAATCTTTTCTAAAGGGCGGACTGGGTTTAAGGGATTCCTGCTTGTAAAAAAAGCTTGAGGCTCTAAAATCCGAACCATTGTTTCAACAGGAGTTTTTACTTTATGAGTAACAAAAAATCGCTCGGCTTTGTTCTGGTTGTTCTCGGGTTTGTTCTTCTGGCCCTCACTGGCATACGCACGGTCAGCAGTCCTGACATCTTCACCCACATCGCCTTGGGCCAAGCCCACAGCGTAAAAGCCGACGCCCTCTCCTACACCATGGGCACTCAGCCGTGGATCAATATGAGCCCGCTGTACAACAGTCTGGTCTGGATTCTCTGGTCTCTGGGCGGCGTTGGGCTGGTTACGCTGGTTCACGTCGCTGTCGTTCTGGCCGCATTTGTTCTTATGTTCCGGTTCGGGAAAGAATGGGGCGGCCCGCTGAGCCAGGGGCTGGCTCTTCTACTCTGCGCACGGCTGATGATTCCTGTATTCAATCCCGGTCCGGATGTGTTTTTCATGCTGTTCACCGCGCTGTTCCTGACCCTGCTCTACCGCGTTAAAAATTTCACTGTGCTGGCCGCGGCGCTACTGATTCTCCAAGTGCTTTGGACCAATATGCACCAATCGTTCCTGTTCGGTCCGGCGATCGTTCTTTTCTTCGCTATTGAAAACCTGCAGGGAAACCGGAAAACGTCCCGCGCCTCCATGGTGACACCGCTGACGACCAAGCTGTTCGGCCTGTCCATCACGGCCTTGGCTGTAACCCTGATCAACCCGAACCTGTTCAATCTGCACCGCCACATCATTTCCAACTGGATTCTTCTGTCCGGAACAGAAAATCTGGAATGGATATCGCTCTTCAACGGCTTCTTTCCGCCGAGCGTGACGAACAGTCTGACAATTTTCGCGCTGATTCTCGGCGCAGGCGGACTGATCACCCTGCA
>JADYZA010000168.1 GCA_020853375.1 Verrucomicrobiota bacterium
GACCGCGATTTTTTTCCATGGTGAAACTTCCGGATATTTTTCTACGGATGCGTCACCTTGGATTTTTTCCATCCCTTCGGGATCGAGCTGCGGAAGCGAGACGTAACCGCCAAACGGAATCCAGCCGATTTTATAAACGATGCCATTCTTCTCCCAGTGAACGATGGCGCGTCCGAAGCCGATCGAAAAGGTTTTGACGACCAGCCCGCAACGGCGTGCCACGATGAAGTGGCCGAATTCATGAACGAAAACCGTCACGCCGAAAAGAAACAGCGCGATAAAAACGGTATATAAAACGGTCCAGCCCGTCAGAAGAAGTTCAAGCATTGGAAATGTTCCGCCTTTCTAGCGCAGGAAGAATTTGATGTAGATGTACATGAAGGGGGCGGTGAACAGCAGGCTGTCGATCATGTCGAGCATACCGCCCATTCCGTGAGCAATAGCTCCGGAATCTTTGACGTCCACAGCTCGCTTAAATATGGATTCCACGAGATCGCCAAGCGTTCCAATGATCGGAAGCAGAACGCCGAGAATCAACGCATGGTAGAGAGGAAACGAATACTGCCCGAGCGTGTTCTTTGTGCATAAGCACCAGAGAACACCGACCACACAGGAAAAAAGAATTCCGCCGAACAAACCTTCCCAGCTCTTCTTCGGCGAGATGCGCGGAAACAGTTTATGTTTCCCGAATCGTGAACCGATGAAGTAAGCGCCCGCATCGCCCCATTTGACCGCCAGCAGAAGATAGAAGGCGGCTTTAGTCGGCTCCGCCAGATTACCCATCATGTACAGACGAACAAAAAAGCTCCAGAAGAACGCCACATAGAGAAATCCAAAAATGGTGCCCAGCGCGTTACGCAACGCCTGGCGTGCATCCAGATAGCCGAACAGCCGGAAAAAAATTATCATCAAAATGATCAAGAGCAGCGACCACAGTACGTCGTCAGAAAATCCGTATTTTGCGGCCAGCCAAGTCATGGCGACAAATAAGAGTCCGCTGATGATGCCCGTCTTTTTGGAGGCCAGCAGATCCGCCTTATCCATCAGCGCATACACTTCGCGCATCGCCAGCCCGCAAACGAGCATCAGGCCGACCAGCACCGCAATATTCCCAGCAGGAACCAGCAGTATTGCGCTACAAAGCACCGCCGCAATAATCAATCCCAGTATGATTCTTTTTTTATCCATACGATCCCCTATTGCGTCACGATCCCGCCGTAACGGCGTCCGCGCTGATTAAAAGCTTCCAAGGCCTGGAAAAATTCCTGCTCACGAAAGTCGGGCCAAAAAATATCCGTCACATACAGCTCGGCATAGGAAAGCTGCCAAAGCAGGAAATTACTCAATCGCAACTCGCCGCTGGTGCGGATCATCAGCTCCGGATCAGGAACATCCGGCAGGTAAAGGTGTTGCGCCACGGTTTCCTCATTCACCGCTTCCGGATCAAGCTCGCCTGCCGCCGCCTTGCGCGCAATCGCTTTGGCCGCTTCAGCAATTTCAAGCCGACTGCCATAGCTTAGCGCGATGATCAGAGTGTACTCATAATCCTTGGCCGATTTTTCCATCAGCTTCGAAAGCTTATTCTGAACCTTCTCCGGCAGACGCTCAATCTGTCCCATCACCCGCAAACGGATTTTATTTTTCAACAGATCGCCTTCGTACCGATCCATGAAAACCGCCAGCAGATTCATCAGCCCGTCCACCTCATCCTTCGGACGGATCCAGTTTTCGGTGCTGAAAGCGTAAAGCGTCAGAAACTTAACACCCGCCTGCCGTGCCGCACGGAGCACCGCACGCACCGACTCAGCGCCCTGCTCGTGTCCTTTGATTCGCGGCAGACTGCGCTGCTTCGCCCAGCGCCCATTGCCATCCATAATAATGGCGACATGAGCAGGAATTTTTTCAAGCTTTGGAACTTCAAGTTTCATTAAACCACTTTTACCACCCGCTCACTGCGTTCGCTAAAGATCACAGAGATACTGAGAATATTGCCTTCTTTCTCTGAGTCTCCGTGCCCTCCGTGGTTGAAAATTATTTTAAATCGTCAATTGAATGGTGCTCTTACGGTTCGGCCCGACGGAAAGAATGCTCACCGGCACGCCTGTCAGTTTTTCGAGCCAACGGACATATTTCTGCGCCTGTTTTGGCAGTTCTTCAAAGGTTGTCGCCTCGCGGGTCGAGCAGTTCCAGCCCTTGAACTCTTCATAGATGGGCTTGCAACGCGCCAGTTTGCTAATGCTGGCCGGAACGGTTTCCACCCGTTCGCCGTCGCATTCGTAAGCGACGCAAACTTTGATTGTTTCGAACGTGTCGAGCACATCCATCTTCATCAACGCCCAGCGGTCGATACCGCCGATCATGGCTGAATAGCGCGCGACCACGGCATCGAACCAACCGCAACGGCGCGGACGTCCGGTCGTTGCGCCAAACTCACGGCCAATCCGGCGCATTTCTTCGCCGTCGGCATCGAGCAGTTCGGTCGGGAACGGCCCTTCGCCAACGCGAGTCGTGTATGCCTTCACGATACCGATCACATCATCCACGCAACTTGGAGGAATTCCCGCGCCGGTCGCCACGCCGCCCGCGCCGGTGGACGACGAGGTTACGAAGGGATACGTACCAAAATCAATATCGAGCATAACGCCCTGCGCGCCTTCAAAAATGACATTGGTTTTCGGATCGCGCACCGCGGCGTTCAGCATCGGAATCGGATCGCAAATAAACGGCTTCAGGTAATCAAACGCCGCGTTATATTTCGCCACCAGTTCGGAGTCGTTCAGCGGGGCCGCACCCAGCACCACTAGCATCGCGTTTTTCGCCGCGATGCGCTCACGCAGCATCTCCTCAAAATTATCTTCGAGCACATCGCCCATCCGCAGTCCGGTGCGGTCGGCTTTATCCGAATAGGCCGGGCCGATGCCGCGTTTGGTCGTGCCGATTTTCTTGCCAGTCGCCAGTTTGGCTTCCTTCGCGCCGTCGAGCTCCTTGTGGTACTGAATCACCAAATGGGCGCGATCGCTGACAAACAGCCGCCCGCGGAAATCAATACCGCGCTTTTCCAAATCCTGAAGCTCTTCCGCA
Organism: Verrucomicrobiota bacterium; assembly: GCA_020853375.1. Taxonomy (GTDB): domain Bacteria; phylum Verrucomicrobiota; class Kiritimatiellia; order Kiritimatiellales; family Tichowtungiaceae; genus Tichowtungia. The sequence goes on from JADYZA010000168.1 coordinate 3,082, forward strand.
AGGCCGATTGGATCGACCACCAACCCATTGCCGATCACGCACTTCACGCCGGGGCGGAGAATGCCCGACGGAGCCAGATGGAGAACGTACTTCTGATCGCCGATTTCCACCGTATGGCCAGCGTTATTGCAGACCTGATAACGAATAACCCAGTCGGCGTTCGCGGTCAGAACATCGATTATCTTCCCCTTGCCCTCATCGCCCCACTGAGCACCGATTAATACTGTATTTGCCATACCTAAAATCCCTTGATATTGCGTTGGTTTCCAAAGGCGCAGAGAGTAGCCCACCCTATCAGATGGGTCAATTTCCAAACCTTGGAAGAAAAGTTTCCAAGGTTTGGAAAATCGGGCAGAGTCTACGGCCATGAAAACAGCCTCGGTAAAAACAAAAACGGTTTTAGTGACTGGTTGTTCGTCGGGCATCGGACTGGCGACGGCCCGACGGCTCAGAGAAAACGGCTGGCAGGTCGCCCCAACCGCCCGCAAACCCGCCGACCTTGAAATGCTCCGCGCCGAAGGTTTCGACCCGATCGCTCTCGACGTAGCCGACAGCGCTTCGATTGCCGACGCCGCCAACGAGGTGCTTCGTCGATTCAATGGCCAGCTCGGAGCAATCGTCAATAACGCCGGATTCGGGCTGACTTCGGCAGTCGAAGACGCGCCGCGCGCCATGCTCCGCGATATTTTCGAGGTCAACGTCTTCGGACTTCAGGAACTGACCAACCGCTTTATTCCCCTTTTTCGCAAACAAGGTTATGGCCGCATCGTCAACGTCAGCTCGGTGGTGGGTGAACTCAGCCTGCCGTTCGCCGGAGTTTATTCGGCGTCGAAGTTCGCGGTTGAAGCTCTTTCCGACGCGTTGCGCCGAGAACTGTTCAATTCCGGCGTCGCCGTCTCGATTATCCAGCCGGGGCCGATTGAAACAAAGTTTTCGGAAAATCTGGCGCACCGCACCGAACGCTACGGACTGAATCCGGACTCGCCGTTCACGGAATTTTATAAAACGGCGATTGAAACCCGTAAAACCGGCCGCGCGGCCCGCACGGCGGAAAAGTTTATGAAGCCGCCGGAAGCGGTCGCCGAGAAAATTTTCCGATGTTTGGAAAGTCCGCGCCCGAAAATCCGGTACCGCGTCACCGCCGTCGCCTACTTCGGAACCTTCGTCCGCCGCGCCCTGCCCGCCGCGCTGGTTGACTGCATTATGATCTCCAAGCTTCGGAAAAAACTTGGGAACACTCCGCAGATATTCAACTACGGCGATTACGGACAGCTGAACGTCCGCGCCCCGACGTTCATGGAAAACCGCTGTGCGATGTATCTGGCCATCATTCACGGCGCCAGAGGATTCAGTTTGTATAAATACGGCGATTCAAAATGGATTGAAGGAGATAAGGTCGGCAAACGCGGAGGAGTGAATTATCCTGATTTACGTATCGGCATGCCGCCTGTCATCAAAGAAATCAAGTCGCTTTCAGAACCGCTGATGCTGGGCAAAACCCTTCCGGCCAAAGCCTCCGACGCAAACATCCATCTCC
>JADYZA010000169.1 GCA_020853375.1 Verrucomicrobiota bacterium
GTCCGGCGCGCCCGCTGGGGACAGCGGGCCTACAGAATTACGGCATTTGAATCGTGAAATGCTATAAAAATCGGCTCTGAGAGCCGACGCTACATTCTAGATGTAGTGTTGGTTCTATGAACCAATTTCTGATCCGTCCAGATTTCAACATGCGGATGTCCGGCAAGGGCGACGCCCGCCGGAAGGGTTTCCGGTTTTTCCAGCAAGGTTTGAAGCACCGCTTTTTTCTCCGCGCCGGTGGCGAGAATGATGATTCTTTCAACCTTGTGGAGAAGCGTTGGCGTGATGCTGATGCGGTCGGGCTTCTTTGTTTGAATCGCCGGGATCGCCAGACGTTCGTCGCGTAGCGCGGCGTCTTTTAGATTGAACAGCGATGCGGTATGACCGTCCGCGCCGAGACCAAGCAGTCCGAGCGGAATGCGTTTCAGTTTGTTTAACTCATCATCGAAGGCCTGCGCGGCGGCTTCAATCGGCAGTTCCGTTCTGATTTTTACGAGGGTTGGAAAGAACGGGGCAACGCTTCCGAAGTTGCTTTGCGGATCGGTGACGGGAACGTAGCGCTCGTCGCTCAAAAATAAAACGCCTTGGGTATTGGCAGTGGAACGGCGGTAGATTTCGAGAGGAGTGCGGCCCCCGGCGAGCATAACGCCGTCCGTTTTTCCAAGGGTTGGAAGAATCTGCCGGAACAGTTCCAGACCTTGGAAAATCAACTCTTCCGCAGTCTGGAATGTGCGCAGTTTCATTTTTCAGCCAGCAGTTTATTGATGGCGGCGGCGGCGCGGCGGCCCTCGCCCATGGCGAGAATCACGGTGGCGGCGCCCAGCACGATATCGCCGCCCGCAAACACGCGGTCGAGCGAAGTTTTTCCGGTATCGTCCACAATCAGAGTGCCCCATTTACTGGTTTCAAGTCCCGGCGTGGTCTGACGGATGAGCGGATTGGATTCGTTGCCGATGGCGACAATGACGGTATCAACATCCATTTGAAATTCGCTACCTTTGACTTCGATTGGGCGGCGGCGTCCGGAGCTGTCGGGCTCGCCGAGTTCATATTTCAGAACTTCCATGCCGCAGACCCAGCCGCGTTCGTCGGCGAGAATACTCTTTGGATTGCGCAACATGTGGAAAATGACGCCTTCTTCTTTGGCGTGGGCGACTTCTTCGACGCGCGCCGGCATTTCGGCTTCGGTGCGGCGGTAGATCAGGTGGACTTCTTCGGCACCCAAACGGATGGCGCTGCGGGCGGCATCCATGGCGACGTTTCCTCCGCCGAGCACGGCGACTTTTTTCGACGGGAAGATCGGCGTGGCGGCGCGGTCGTCGTAGCCCTTCATCAGATTGGCGCGGGTCAGATATTCGTTGGCGGAAAACACGCCGACGAGATTTTCACCTTCGATGTTCATGAACTTCGGCAGACCTGCGCCGGTGCCGATGAAGAGGGCGTCGTAGCCGTCTTTTTCGAGCAGGTCGGTCAGGCGGCGGGTGCGGCCAATGACGAAGTCAGTTTTGATTTCAACGCCCATGGTTTTGAGGCTGTTGATTTCCTGATCGACGATTGCTTTCGGCAGGCGGAATTCCGGAATGCCGTAAAGGAGTACGCCGCCGGGACGGTGAAAGGCTTCAAATACAGTCACTTCGTGGCCTTCGCGGCGGACATCGGCGGCAACGGTGATGCTGGCGGGGCCGCTACCGATGATCCCGACTTTTTTGCCGGTGGCAGTTTTTACAACAGGCGGTTGCATCAGCCCGTTCTCGCGTTCCCAGTCGGCCACGTAGCGTTCGAGGCGACCGATGGAAACCGCTTTATCAATCGATTTGAGCGCTTTGCCGACGGTGCAGGGTTCCTGACATTGGCTTTCCTGCGGGCAGACGCGCCCGCAGACGGCGGGAAGCAGACTGCTTTCGCGGATGATGCCGATGGCGGCTTTGCAATCGCCTTCCGCGATTTTGCCGATGAATGCGGGAATATCGATGCCGACGGGGCAACCTTTCACACAGGGCTTGGTCGGGCATTGCAGACAGCGCTCCGCTTCGAGAATGGCCTGTTCTTCGGTATAGCCCAGTGCGACTTCCTGCATATTGCAGCGTCGCACGGCGGGATCTTGCGCGGGCATTTCCTGCGCCGGGATGGCCAGACGCTGTTTGGGCGAGAGCGGTTTTTTCAGTTCGGCCAGCGTTTTGCGGGCTTCTTCGGCGAGTTGGTTTTTAGAAAAATGGCTCATGTGAACTATGAACTATGAATTATGAACTATGAAATCGGAACTCAGTCGGCGTTAGCCTTTTTGTTAAGGCGGTCGCAGACCCAGTTTCATCTTTCATAGTTCATCTTTCATCTTTCTCCTTATTTTTGATTTCTTCCTCAAGGTGGCAACGGTGGTGGTCGGCATCCTCGCGGGGCTTATAGGCTTTCAGGCGGCTGATCATATTATCGAAATCCACCAGATGGCCGTCGAACTCGGGGCCGTCCACGCAGACAAACTTGGTTTCGGTGCCGACCGTCACGCGGCATCCGCCGCACATTCCGGTTCCGTCCACCATGATGGTGTTGAGCGAAACCATGGTGTGAACGCCATAGGGGCGGGTGGCTTCGGCGCAAAACTTCATCATCACCGGCGGGCCGATCGCGACGGCCAGTGCCGGTTTTGGATCGGCTTCACAAAACTCCTTGAGCGGAGCGGTCACGAGCGCTTTACGTCCATACGAACCGTCATCGGTGCAAATAATCAGTTCATCGGCAATCTTGCGCATCTCGTCTTCGAGAATCAGCAGACTCTTGTTACGGGCGCCCATGATGATGATCACCTCATTGCCCGCGGCCTTCATCGCCTGAGCAATCGGGTGGAGCGGGGCAACGCCGATACCGCCGCCGACGCAAATGACACGGCCGAATTTTTCGATATGGGTCGGCTGGCCGAGCGGCCCGACAAGATGCTCCACGGTGTCGCCGACATTTTTTTGCGCCAGCAGATGGGTGGTGCGGCCCACCGCTTGGAAGATAATCGTGATCGAGCCTTCAACCGGATCGGCATCGGCAATCGTCAGCGGAATGCGTTCGCCGAAATGGCTGTTGAGCTGGACAATCACGAACTGTCCCGCGCGCCGCTCCTGAGCAATCAGAGGAGCCTCAATACGCATCTGGAACACTTCATCGGACAACTGTTTTTTGAAAAGTATACGGTTCATAGGGGGCGGATTCTATGTTACGGAGTTTGGAAAATGAAACCTGAAACCTGAAAAAAATTAAGTGGAACGCAGACGCGATTTTACTTTTTCCGCAGTTTGTTCTTATCGGTCACGTGGACAATTTTCGGCTTACGGCTTTTCGCCTCGGCTTCGTCCATCTGGGCGTAGGTGATAATCACCACTTTATCGCCAATCATACCGAGGCGTGCGGCCGGACCGTTCAGCTCGATGATGCCGGAACCGCGTTTACCGGAGATGGCATAGGTAACCAGCCGTTCGCCATTGTTCGCGTTAACCACATGAACCTGCTCGCCTTCCAGAATACCGGCGGCATCCAGCAGGTTTTGGTCAATACAGATGCTTCCGGTGTAAAAGAGTTCGGTCCCCGTCAGGGTGGCCATATGAATCTTCGCTTTAAGCAGGGTCAGTTGCATTCAGGTGTCTCCTTTAAAGGGGCGAGAATGTACTGCCGGATGACTGGGAATACACGCAAAAAATAGGGGAAAGTCCGGAGCCGAGTTTATCAAAATACAGATGCGGTTGTTCAGGAAAGCCGGAAGGGTTTTCCGTAGCGTTCTTCGCCGGATTTCGGTTCTATGCAGTTTTGCGGTGTGCTTTTCGGATTGTTTTCCATGCAGAACACGCAGAACTGAACATAGTCTTCCAGTGACACCCTTGTCCGGGGCGGTTCCTGTGCATCTTTTATGACAGGGAAATTAAACATTTTTCATCTCTCGAATCCGGTCTGACAGCTCTTTGAAGAGTGTCGCCGTAGCGAAGCGCTCGCACAGCGGTTTCAAATCTGTCTCCGTATCCAGCCCGTTTGCAATCACCAGTTGAACCACATCATAAAAATCACGATCCCTGCGCATGGAGGAGCCGTTTTTGAGTGCAAAAAGCTTCATAGCAAGCAGATCATTCAGGCAGGGAACGCTTAGGTCGGCTCCGCCATAATTTATTTTAACGGATCCTTTCAGAAGCTGCTGCATCGTGTTTGAATCGACCGGGAGGAAATCGATGCGCAAAGGGGATTCGGGGTTGGAGAAAAAAATAACGGTTTTCCCTTCAGAAACATTGGAGAATCCTGCGGTTTTCATCACCTTACGAATCGTGGGAACGTCTTCTGCGGCAATCATAAAATCCACATCCATTGTGGCGCGGGTATAACCGTAATGATTAACCGCATGTCCACCGATCAGCAGAAAGCGAACTCCAGCCTCCGGAATTTTTCTTCCGATGGTATCGAACACCCGGTTGATTTGCTCAATTCGGTTCATTTTCGTCAGACTAGGATAAATCGCCTAAAACTACAAACTTCCAATATCTGGAAAATCGGCACGGCATCTTGACTCGGTGAAGCCCCGCAGGGCGAAGATGGTTGCGGTACGTATTGCAGGAATTCAAGGTAGGGACGGCTGTCCCGCTAGAGCGTTTGAGGAAATATCTACGCCAAACCACAAAAAGTTTGTTCAGCCACAGTTCTTCTGAATTTGCTCTAAAAAATGTAGTGTCGGCTCTGCGAGCCGAAAAGAAATTGGCTCACAGAGCCAACGCTACATAACAGAAATTCAATCTCAGCCTCTCGCTAAGACGCGATACGCAGAGAAGGGGAATCCCGATTTGCACGCTTTGCGAGAAACAAAATTGGAGGGTCGGGTTCCACCCCGACCTTGACTGAAATTGGCGCGGGTGGAACCGCGCCCTCCAAGACGAAAGCGGACGGTTCCCATCATTTATGCCACCTCAAAGAAACTAAGAGATCATTCCTCGCAGAGACGCGAAGAACGCAAAGGTAATTTAGAGCAGATAACGAATGAAATGCCGTACCATATTTTCCGGTGTAGGCCGGACGTCCTCGTCCGGCGCGCCCGCTGGGGACAGCGGGCCTACAGAATTACGGCATTTGAATCGTGAAATGCTATAAACTCTGCGCCTTTTCGGCTTTGCGAGAAACAAATTGGAGGATCGGGTTCCACCCCACACGGGCAATAAAAAACCCCGGCGGAGGCCGGGGTTTTCCAATGTTTGGAAGAAAGCTTAAGCTTCCATCCGTTTGTTGCGGCGAACCAGCCAAGCGCCAATCCCGCCGATACCGAAGAGCAGGAACGTTGCCGGTTCAGGAACCGCCTGCCAAGACTGTCCAGAAAAGCTGACATTAACATTGGCTGCTGGCGGGCTCCATGGCGCGGTCAGATCCTGAAGAACTACAGTCGCACTTTTGATTTTGTAACTAGCTGCTCCAGCAGTCGTATTGTTGAAAATTGACATGTACGCGGTCGTTCCTTCGTTGATTAACGGAGTAGTCCATCCCAGTACATATAAAGTTCCCGCATTGTTAGCTGCAACCGTCGTGGAGCCCAGTAGTACATCTCCGGCGTTATTAAACAGGCCAACATACCAACCCGCGCCAGCACCTGGTTGAGACCCGAGTTGTGGGGCTGTTGAAAGTTGGATTGCATACTGCCACATATCTACTGTTGCGGATGCAGTTATTCCCATCATCATGACTGCTATTAGTAACGCTACTTTTTTCATTGATCTGTTCCCTTCTGTATACCAGTTGTTGCTAGTTAATGTTATAAATCTTCGAGAATACAATCGTTTTTCCTGCTGCTGTTTCAAACCAGAAGCCATCCCCTAATTTGATCGTGGCAGTAGCTGGATTGACACCCAGAAACTCCAATCCCGCGACCCATCCGCCTTCATTAACCGAAGCCCAGTAGGCACTACCGGATGCGGGCTTAAACAGGGCGTAAGTATTGTAACCACCGCCAGAGAAGACATGCAATTTGTCTGCGCCAACAGCACCACTACCCAGACCTGCGCTTGCCGTATTGGAGATA
>JADYZA010000170.1 GCA_020853375.1 Verrucomicrobiota bacterium
AAATTCCGTTTCACCGACGCCGTGAAGGCCGGAATGAGCGTGGCAATTGGCACCGATGGTTGCGCCTCGAACAACTGCCTCGACATGGGTGCGGAAATTAAAATGGCCGCCCTGCTCGAAAAACATTTCACCGGCGACACAACAGCCTTACCCGCCGCCGCGGCGTGGCACGCCGGAACGCGCGCCTGCGCGGAATTTTACGGTCTCAACAGCGGCATCATCGCCGAGGGCGCGCTGGCCGATTGTATGTTGATTGACCTGAATAACGAGCGGCTGACTCCCGGATATAATTTGATCGCCGATATGGTTTACAGCGCCGACAGCTCCTGCATCGACACCGTCATCTGCAACGGAAAAATTCTTATGCAGAATCGGCATGTTTCCGGTGAAGAAGAAATCATTGCCAAAGGGCGGGCGCTTAAAGAAAAATTCCGCCGTTAAACCGCGCGTCCGATAAGCGAGAACGGGCCGGCCCAGTCGAGTTTGACGCTTACCAGCTGTCCGAGGCAGTCGCCGGCGTGCTCGAAAAACACCAGCTTGTTCTGCGGTGTCCGTCCGCGCCAGCGGCCTTTGTTTTCCTGAAACTCTTCCGCCAGCACCTCAACTACAGTTCCAAGCATTGGAGCGTTATTTTCTCCCATCACTTGCGCAACCAGTTCGTCAAAACGGGTTGCACGATTTTCCTTTTCCGCTTCGGGAACGTCGTCGGGCATTTTGGATGAAACGGTGCGCGGACGCGGCGAGTATTTGGCGATATGCGCCAGATCGAGCTTCAGCTCGCCGTAGAGTTTCATCGTTTCCTGAAAATCATCTTCGGTTTCGGTCGGATAGCCGACGATAACGTCGGTATTGATGGAAGCACCGGGAATAATTTTCCGAATATTGGAAACAACCTGACGATATTCGGCGTTGGTGTAGCCTCGCCGCATGGATTCGAGAATCCGGTCGCTCCCGGCCTGAAACGGCAGTTCAAAGTACGGACACACTTTTTCCGTTTCCGCCACGGCGCGGATCAGCTCTTCGTCAATGTACGACGGATGACTGGTCAGGAACCGGACGCGCTGAATGCCGTCGACTTTCGCCACTTCTTTGAGCAGCCACGCCAAATTTTTCCCGTCGCCGAGATCGAAACCGTAGCGATCGACAATCTGTCCGAGCAGTGTCACCTCTTTGATCCCCTGCCCAACCAGTTTCCGAACCTCGGAAAGGATTTCTTCCGGCTTCCGGCTGCGGTCCGGGCCGCGGCGGTAAGGAATCACGCAATAGGAACAAGCGTGCGAACAACCCAGCGTGATCGGCACAAAAGCGGTCACCGCTTTTTCGCGGTTGATCGCCGGAAGCTGGTAGTCGGAAAGTTCCAGTTGCGTGCGATCAAGGTGGCTGTATTCGTCGCGGCTCAACACATAGTCAATCAGCGCGTCGGTCTGCGACGGCGCCATAAACACATCCACAAACGGAAACCGTACAGCAAGGTCTTCCGCCTCGCGCTTGCCGACCATGCAACCCATCAGCGCAATAATCATCCGGCGCTTGTTCTTCTTGGTATCGCCGAGCGAAAGCAGCTTGGAAACGGCCTTATCCTCCGGCTGCTGGCGCACCACACAGGTATTGAGCACGGCGATGTCGGCATGCTCGGCACGCGGAGTTTCCACGAAGCCCAACGCCTCAAGCTGTGACGCGAGGTGCCGCGAATCGGCCTCGTTCATTTGGCAGCCGATCGTCCAGATGTGATAGGTTCCGTTCATTCAAAAATCCTTTTACAAGGCGACGCTTTTACCACAGGGCTTAGTCGCGGCAAAGCCGCAAAAGCACGCAGACCCGTTTCCGGTTGCTACCCCGCAACCGCAAAGCTACATTGCCATGCGGAACAACAAACTTTGGAAAAACACGATGAAGCGAATACCCTTTGACGAAATTCAGAAAGAGCTGACCAGAGTTCTCTTGGCAGCAGGCTTGGAGATATCCAAAGCAGAAAGATGCGCGCTGATCTTTACTCAAAACACTTGTGACGGGGTCAACTCGCACGGCGTAAACCGTTTTCCGAATTTTGTCATGGATGTCAAAATCGGCACGGTTAACCCTCACGCTGAATCAGAGCGTATAAGTTCTTTTGGCGCGATTGAGCAATGGGACGGAAATCGCGGAATTGGTCCTCTTAACGCTGAAAAGGCGATGAAACGCGCGATTGAACTTTCGCGTGGGAACGGCATCGGCTGCGTCGGGCTTCGCAACACGAACCACTGGATGCGAGCCGGCACTTACGGCCTGCTGGCCGCCGAGGCCGACTGCATTGGCATTTGCTGGACCAATACGATCGCGCTTATGCCGCCGTGGGGAGCTTCTGAGAAAAAAATCGGAAATAATCCGTTGGCAATATGTATACCGCGCAGCGAAGGGCCGGTTCTTCTCGATATGGCGATGAGTCAGTTCTCAAACGGTAAGCTTGACGTTTTCCGCCGGCTCGGACGGCAACTGCCAGAGGCTGGAGGCTACGATCAGAACGGTAAACTCACAACAGATCCGGATCTTATTCTAAAATCACATCGAGCCCTCCCGATCGGTTACTGGAAAGGATCGGGATTGGCTATTGTTCTTGATCTGATGGCGACTCTCATCAGCGGTGGCGATTCGACAAAAGAAATCAGCCAACGTGAAAAAGAAACTGGAGTTTCTCAGGTTTTTCTGGCCATCGATATTTCATCGCAGGTTGCAAATGCTGATGTCGACGCAAAGATGAATGCCATCATCAATGATCTGCTAAATACTCCGCCGCTCAAAGGCACTCAAACTATTCGCTACCCTGGTCAAGGCATGTCCAATACCCGAAGAGAAAATCTCGAAAAAGGAATTCTCGTCGACTCGGCAATTTGGAAAACAATTCTTGAACTGTGACGGTACCGCTTAGACAGCGCAGAGCGTAAGCATGACAGCTTTCTGGGCATGAAGGCGGTTTTCAGCTTCGTCGAAGACGACCGATTGCGGGCCGTCGATCACTTCAGCGGTCTGCTCGGCGCCGCGCAGTGCGGGCAGGCAATTCATGAAGATGGCGTCCGGCTTGGCGTGTTTCATCAGCGCCGCCGTGACCTGATACGGTGTGAAGAGTTTGACGCGCGCGGCCTCTTCATCCTTCGGAATGTGATAGCTCATCCACGAATCGGTATAGACGATATCGGCATCCTTGATCGCTTCGACCGGATCGTCGGTGACGACCAATTCGCAGCCCGATTCCTGCGCGAACTGCGCACAGGCTTCTGTGACTTCGACTGCGGGCATTTGCTCTTCCGGCGAGCCGACACTGCAATGCATTCCCAGTTTTGTGCAACCTTGCATGAGTGAATGGGTGACGTTGTTGTAGCCGTCGCCGAGATAGGCCAGCTTCA
>JADYZA010000171.1 GCA_020853375.1 Verrucomicrobiota bacterium
AATATGGTCGGCATCTACAAAGTATTTCCCGCTCCAGCCGAGAGCCTTCACTGCGGCATCCGCTTCCGCGCGAAGAGACGCCGGTTCGGTATGCACCGTTTTGTGCTCGCGGTTGGACTTGTTCCAAACCGGAGAAACATTAATGCCATGTTTTTTCGACTCAATATAAGCGGCCAGCTGTGCTTCGCCCTGATGACGAAACCGATCCCCGCATCCTAATGTATAAACTGCTTTGTTGGACATGCCTGTCTCCTTATTAAAGTTTTACCTGAATCCGTTAGATAATATTTAAAAATAATCGTTACCTGTTGGGCTGGAATGACTAACATAGTCATTAACTTAAATAAACAACCAACCCAACAGGTGCGGAAATGAAACAGTATAAACTCAAAACCGGCAAGGGCGAACTCAACAGTATCGGTCTCCTCCCCTAAGAGCAGAAATGTAGCCCTCATCGCTCCAGTCAAAGGTTCTCTCAAACACCTTCTTGGAACTCGTGCTCACAAGACCGTTACTGTAGCTCTTCTGCACATCACTCAAGGATAAGGCAAAATTGAACACCTGCAGCTCATCAATCGTTCCTTTTAAATAACAAGTCGGCCATGCGGCAACGCCAGTGCGCACATGAGCATTGGCACCTATATGCGCCGTCCAGATTGTCTGCGCAGTAGTTAAGGGGTCCTTGACGCCATCAATATCTGTCGACAGGAACTCACACTCCTAACAAGTACGCTCTTCATCATCTTCGCCTTCCAGTTTGGGGGTTGTACTCAAACGGAACCATCCTCGGGGAAATGCGCTCCGCTCAATCACCCTCACCTCTACCGGATTTTTTCACGACCATCAAGAACGGTTTCCGGTTTTGTTCATTTTTCTGCCAAAGGGGGGCTGTTAAGCCTCGGTTCCGGTCGACAACGGCTGACTTTGGAAAAAAGTTCCCCGTCCGCCGGAAACGCGCTATGGTTCGGGCCTCATGATATTTCCTGTCACAGCTTTTATGGCGCTCGGCGGCGGCGAACTGATTGTGATCATGCTGGCGCTACTGCTCCTCTTCGGCCCCAAAGATGCGCCACGCATCCTCCGCTCGATTCAGAATGTTCTAAACAAGCTGCAGCGCGCGGCAGCCGACTTTCGCTATAAGCTGATGTACGACGATCTGCACCAGACCCAGCCGGAAGAGTCGAAAGACACAACGGTTTATGATGCCGAAGAACCCCCGGCTGAAAAATTGCCTGAGCAACCATCCGTTGATGAATCCGAGACGCATGAAAAATCTGTTTAAAAAAGTGAGTCCGCGGTTTGTCAGCCGCGATAAGGAGCAGTCTTTTCTGGAACATCTGGAAGAGTTCCGAACCATGTTGATCCGCTGTCTGATGGCGGTGGCTATCGCCACAGTCGTTTGCATTCCTCTGGCAAAACCGCTTCTAAACTGGCTGAAAGCTCCGCTTTTGCGCGTGGCGGAGCAGAATCATTATACGCTGGAACTAATCACCACGTCGCCTGTTGAGGGATTTGTGCAGGTCATGAAAATCATCTTCTGTACCGGCATTCTGCTGAGCCTGCCGTTCATCATCTATTTCGTGGCCTGCTTTGTGTTCCCGGGGCTCAAGGCGAAAGAACAGAAACTGCTGGTGTACGGCGGACTGGCGGGTGCCGTTTTGTTCGCTGGCGGCGTGACGCTCTGCTACTCCGTGACCCTGCCGATCGCCATCAAGATTATGTTCTATTTCAATAATTATCTGGGCACGACCGCCAACTGGAAAATCGACACCTACCTCAGCTTTGTCATGCAGCTTTTGATCGGCTTTGGGCTGATTTTCGAACTGCCGCTGATTCTGCTTCTGCTGGGACATCTGGGTGTCATTTCCACCGCCCAGATGCGCAAGTACCGCCGACATGTCATCATCGCCATTCTGATCATCGCCATGGCGTTGACTCCCGGCCCGGACGTAATCTCGCAGTTACAAATGGCTATCCCTCTCTACATATTGTATGAAGTGTGCATCTTGATTCTGCTCATCCGCAACCGGAAGAGCGGCAAAGAAAAGGAAGGAAGCGGAAAATGAATATCGGCATCCCGGAAATTCTATTAATCGTTTTTGTCATTCTGTTGCTGTTCGGCAGCAAAAAACTGCCGGAGCTGGCCCGCTCACTCGGCAAAAGCCTGAACGAGTTCAAACGCGGACAGACTGAAAGCGCGCCGGAAAAGAAAATTGAAAAGCCGGCTGAACCGGCTGATGTGGAAAAAAAGAAAGACGTCTGACCGCTCGGAGTTTTTCCAAGGTTTGGACGTTTTCATCGTTTCTTGCCCGCGCGTTACAAACCGGAATTTCATTCATCTTCCGCCGGGGGAAGTTTCGCTGAAAAAGATATCGACTTGGCTGTAAAAGCATTTAGAAAGTACCCGTGTTTGTGCGAATTAAACTCTAATCAAGGAACCGTGCGATGAAAGTATTGCTTCACGTAAATTACCATGAAGGAAAAGGCCGACTCCGCCCTTTGTTTGAACTGGCCAGACAGAACAAATATGACGGCGTGGAATTGCGCTGGAAGTATGCGTTCGATGACTTTAATCAGGTCACCTACCAGCAGGAAGTCGCCGCTCTCAAATCGCAGTATCCGGAAATGGAAATCGTTTTCGGCGGAGCCGTTAATTTCTGCCGTGGCCCGAAAGATGAAGTCGAAAAAACCACCGCCGACTATCTGCGTTTCCTCGAATGGGCCGCAAAAGAGTGCGGAACCAAAGTGATGAACTTTTTCACCGGCGTCATGGTGGCTCGGGACAACAGTTACTACGACTTCCACACCAACGGCAGCGCTATGGCGTGTGATGAGGACTACGAAAAAGCGGCGGCCGGCCTGCGCATCATCGGAAACACGGCGGCGGCTAACGGAATCCTGATCGCGCTGGAAACACACAACTGCTACCTGCATGACATCGCAGCCTCCTGCCAGAAACTAATGACGGCGACCAACCATGACGCGATTGGCATAAACTACGACCACGGCAACATCTGCATCAACAAGCATGGCGAATCCATCGCCGACGTGTTCAAGCTCGTTGGCGACAAAATCTACTACGCTCATTTGAAAAACCTGATGAAACAGCCCGGCATGGTTCTCCCCGGCGGCTTCATCGGCACCCGACTGAAAGACGGCCACATCAACAACCGGGACATCGTTGATCGTCTGCGCGGCACGCTCCGCTCCGGAATGCTCGCGCTGGAATATCCCTGCACCGGCGACAGCATCCTCGCCGCAAAAGAAGATATGGAATACATGCGCTCGCTGAAGGAATACTTCAACCTGTAAGGTGCGCCGGAATTCACCATAAGCCGCTTCTGGCAGGGTTTCACGGGAAGCCCTGCCTTTTTTTAATGCCGACCCGATCAGGAAAAAACAGGTAACCCCACATCATGTTGCACCCCGACACAGAAGTCCGCTGGATCAGCAAAGAAATCGGTTGTGGAATTGTCGCGACCCGCGACATTCCCAAAGGCACCGTCACCTGGGTTCTGGATCCTCTCGATCGGCTCTTCAGCCCATGCGAGATCGAGGTGCTTCCCGCCGTCTGCCGCGAAACACTGTTCAAATATTCCTACCGCAACCGGCACGGCGATTATGTCTTCTGCTGGGACAACACCCGCTTCATGAACCACAGCTTCAAACCCAACTGCATCACCACCGCCTACGGATTCGAGCTGGCCGTGCGCGACATCGCCGAAGGCGAAGAACTCACCAACGACTACGGCTCGCTCAACATCCTCGAACCGTTCCACGCCTGCGACGAAGGAACCGACCGCAAAGTCGTCTACCCCGACGACCTCGCCCGCCACTACGCCAACTGGGATCGCCAGCTCGAAAAAGCTTTCAAACGCATTCAAACGGTCGAACAACCTCTGCGCGAACTGCTTTCCGCGGAACAGTGGGAAACCGCCGGCCACATCGCCGAAAAACCGAACCTGATGGACTCCATCCTCAACTGCCTGCACCGCGGTTGATCTGACTTTAGACTTTCGACTTTAGACTGCTGACTCTAAAGTCCTCTCCCATGAACGACGACTATGAACTGATCGACAGCGGCGACGGCCGCAAGCTGGAGCGCTTCGGCGATGTCACGCTCGTCCGCCCCGCCGGACAAGTCGCCTGGCACCAGACTCTTGATGAAGAAATCTGGCGCAATGTCTCCGCCGGATTCGACCGCGAAGGCGGCAACCGCTGGCATAACCGCCATAATCTTCCCGATCATTGGAAAGTCACCGTCGCCGGAATCACCTTTAAACTTTCTTCCACCGACTTCGGCCACCTCGGTATTTTCCCCGAACAGCGCGTCATGTGGAAATGGATCCGCGAAACCGTCCAACAACGTAAAGCGCAAACCGGAGCCGCCTGCCCTGAGGAAGATCGAAGGGTGAATGTGCTGAACCTTTTCGCCTACTCCGGCGGCTCCACACTGGCCGCCGCGCAGGGCGGTGCGGAAGTCTGCCATCTCGACGCATCCAAAGGAATGGTCGAATGGGCGCGCGAAAACGCTGCGCTCAACGGACTCGAAAACGCGCCGATCCGCTGGATCGTCGACGACGCCATCGGCTTTCTCCGCCGCGAAGTCAAACGGGAGCGCCGCTACGACGGCATCATCCTCGACCCGCCATCCTTCGGACGCGGTAAAAAAGGCGAGGTCTTCAAAATTCAGGAAGCCCTGCCCGAACTGCTCAGCCTCTGCCGCGACCTGCTGTCGGAAAATCCGGCGTTTCTGCTGTTGAGCTGCCATACGCCTGAATACTCGCCGATGATTCTGAAAAACCTGCTCACCCAGTGGCTCAAGGATTTAGGCGGCACCACCGACTGCGGCGAAATGACCCTCACCGGCAAACCCGGCGTCATGCCGCTACCGAGCGGCGCTTTTGCGCGATGGAAAAATAATTAATGAAACGCACGTTCATTGTCCTTGTTGAAGTCCTTCTTCTTTGCGGAATTGGCATTTTCATTTATGGCTTCTTGCCGGGAAAAGACGTGATCATTGCACGGGCTATTGCTCCTGATGGGACCGATCTGTGTGTCACACATAAATCCAATCACACCGGAGAACCCTATACTGTAAACTTCTACTTCAAGCGGCCCGGAAATCCATGGGGCTGGTTTTATTACGAGCATGAAGACACCCGCTGGTTCCGAGGAAGCATCAAGTTGAATGCCCAAGGAACAACCGCTTTTATCAAACGTGGCTGGCGAACTGTCGCAATATTCGATCTGACAACTGATTCCTTTACGATTAAACGATGGAATCGAACAATTCAGGGAGCTCAGAATTGGATGCCGACAGACTGGACTCCAGAACAAGAAATAAAAAACCCTAAGTTATGACCTCACCTTCTGAACATCCATGGGATCCGCTACACGGAATCACGCTGGAGATGATGCTCAACCAGCTGGTGGAGGATCACGGCTGGGAGGAGATGGGTCAGCGCATTCGCATCCGCTGCTTCAAGCTCGATCCGTCGATTAAGTCCAGTCTGACGTTTCTGCGCAAAACGCCGTGGGCGCGGGAGAAGGTCGAACAGTGGTATAT
>JADYZA010000172.1 GCA_020853375.1 Verrucomicrobiota bacterium
CTGAACGGACTTCATTTCGGCAGCATGACATCACCAACGGCTGGCCGGATGAAAAATACGACATCGTTTGTGCCAACATCTACTCATCGCTGCTGATCGACAACGCGGCAACGCTGTTGCGCGTGGCAGGAAAATACTTATTGCTGACTGGCATCCGCGAAATGGAACTCGACGGCGTGGCCGATACGTTTGTACAGCTGGGCGGACGGGAGATTGTGCGCGACAGCGACAACGAGTGGGGCGGGTTAGTGATGCAGAAGTATGAACGCGGCTAGAGCGTTTTAGAGGAACTGTAGTCGCGGGCGGCGACCGCGGAATAAAAAGTGCGTCCAGCGTCCGCACCCACAGAAGAAAAAATTGTTCAATACGATCTAGGATTTGCACTTGCTGAAGGCGGTCGCGAGTTCGCTGTAAACAGTCTTGGCATCCTGGCCGAGCGCGTTGCAGACCCAGAAAAATTCCACCACATCCAGCCGCCGCTCGCCGTTCTCAATCCGCCAGACGAATGAATTTTCCCGATCCAGTTTCTCGGCAAGATCGCGCTGTGTCAGTCCGGCCTGTTCCCGCATCTGCGTCAGCTTTTTGAGCACGACACCGTATTCGTCTGAATGGATAGACTTCTTCATCTGACCGCATAATGCGGTCGCGGGTCTGAAATTCGCAAAATGCGGCCAAAAGTCTTGACCGCATAATGCGAGCAGATTAGTTTCCCGAAAACAGCGGGGCGCAAGACTCTCAAAATTTGCGTGCAAACAGCCGGAACGAAAGGAAAGAGCAAATGAAGTCGAAATACTCGTGTCGTCTTGGACTCGTAATGGCCATTCTGGCGACAAGCGGGTGCGCGAACTTGAATAGTTCTCTAAGTACAGAGCAAAGGCCGAGTGAAATCTCGTTTGATAAATATGGGTTTGGAAAATATTTAACAGAACAAGAGCGAGCCGAATGGCAGCAGATGTTGATACCGGAGATAAAAGCAGCTTGCAAACCGCCATACGGAACCCTCTCATCGGCAACGGGCTGGCCCACTAATCGCGTTCGTATTTCGGCACAATCTCATTTTTATCTTACTGAAGAAGAGCGGGCCAACGTAATCGGAATAGTGTCATTCAACTCGTCATACTCCAACACCACTGCTTGCACCCCAGCAAATAGTAGTGGAGACGATTTTACGCAGCTGGTAAAGCTTGCTTACAACGCCGCTTCTTACACTCCGGCGAAGAGTGAGATGACGTATGTCTTTTTGCCCGGCTACATGTATGCGTGCTGGTACCCAGGCGATCCCAACGAAAATACTGTGCAGCCGATTCCCTACTCAGCGCTTTTAGATTCTCCGGTTTGGCTTGTTTCGGGTAAGCCCAACAACGACGGAGACATCTTCATCGATGCATTTTGTCTTTCGGCCGGAGCAGGTCGCAGGCTATCTAAATCTCTGGAAAACATAGAAAATATTTACGCAGTTAATAAAAAATTCATATATGCGCGAAATGCAAAAGTAAAAGAGGCCGCAAACGCGACGGAGCAAACAAACAAGCAAGACTCTGAGCGGAAGTTGGCGGAGCTAGAAAAGCAGGCCACGGCGATCCTGCAAAAAAACCAACAAGCTAATCAAAAAAATATTTCGATAAAGGGAATCTACATCGGCATGCCGATAATCGAAGCCGAAACACTTTTGCGCTATTACCTAAATACAACGAATGAAGATATGGAAAAAAACTGGCTTGATCGTGTTCTGCTAGAAGAAAAAGACGGGCGACTGACATCGTTTGAGACGGATAGAGGAATTATGATGTTGCTGTTCAGGTCTTTTTCAATCACTGGCGAAGAACTATCACAACAATTGGCCGATAAATACGCGATCAGGCTGGAGGTTGATGCCTACGGAAAAAGTTGGCAGTACCGCGATACAAAAAAAGGAATAAAAATCCAAATCGGCGGAGACGGGGCGGTGCGAATGGAGCAAATTATAGCCCTCATCGAATAATTTGAAATTTCGACAGGAGGCCACTCATGGATAGCATAGTTCTAATTATCGTTCTCGCGACTAGCATCTGGGTTCTTGTTGATGCCAAGACGATTGGCGTTAAAAAAGGGCAACTCACTGGCGTCGCAAACATGGGGCCGTTCGGATGGTTTATCGTATGCTTGCTTCTATGGATTGTCGGACTTCCTTTCTATCTGGCCAAGCGAGGCGAGTTTAAAAAAATCAATGGTAAGTAATCGTCGGGAAACAATTAATGAAAACATCAACAGCCGAAAAACATGGCTACAAATGTCCAAAATGTAAGTGTGAACTCGCGCAGGACAGAGCAGGTCGTGGGTTCGTCCGGCATAAAAGCAAAAGAGACGGCAAACCGTGTGACCTTGAGCTCGGACTATCGGATACATCGGCGAAGGTTGCCGGAAGCGTGGCAGAGGAGCGGTTGTTATCAAGAAAGGGAACAAAATGAAGCCAAGAAGTGTTTATATAGTGTTGTCGTTAGCGTTTGGCCTTTTGACGGGTTGCGGCGCCTCGACAGAGACGCTCGCGAAAGAGGTTCGAGCGAGCGTAGAAGAAACCTTTGCAAAAAATCCTGATTTGAAAGACGCACAGATTAAAACCTTCATGTTGGTGCACAAGGGCGGCAAGCAGTATGCCGGGGTGCTGGAGGGGGAGATAAATGGTGAGCCGCTGAATCTGAGCATAGATGTTACCTACGACGGGAAGGCTTTTATGTGGAAGATTGTGGAATAGGAACGCGCTAAAACGGTTCAACAAAGCCCGTCCCGTTTTGGGGCGGGCTTTCTCGCTTACGAGAGCATGTTTCGAATCTGCGCGATGAGCGCTTCTTTGGTCGGGAAGGGTTCCACGTCGCGGATTTTTTCACCAGACAGGCTTTGATCGGCTGCTAAATTACATTGAAAATCCGGTTTACAAAACCGGATTTTCAATATAGAAGCAGGCATGATTGAGCGGAAAAAAGAACTGGCTGAGCTGGATGGTTTGTTGCAAAGGCATCGCGTTATCGGAATGATCGGCGCCCGGCAGGTTGGTAAATCAACCTTGGTCGAGGAATATCTAAAAACGGTTTCAGTGCCGTTTTATACCTTCGATCTGGAAAATCCGGCAGATGCGGCACGGCTGGCGGAGCCGATGCTGGCGCTCAAAGAATTGCAGGGCATTGTGGTGATTGATGAGGTTCAACGTCATCCCGATCTTTTTCCTGTTTTGCGCGTACTTGCAGACCGCAAGCCGAACCCTGCCCGGTTTTTGATTCTAGGCAGTGCCTCGCCGGAGCTGCTTAAACAGAGTTCAGAGACACTGGCGGGCAGAATTTTCTATCATGAACTCGGCGGGTTTTCTTTGGAAGAGGTCGGTGTCGAAAATGCGGATAAACTTTGGTTCCGCGGCGGCCTGCCGCGGTCTTTTCTGGCGCGGTCGCAAAGAGAAAGCTTTGAGAACCGGACGGGATATGTCCGGACTTTTCTTGAAAAAGACCTTCCTCAATTAGGCATCAATGTGAGTGCGGCGACTATGAGGCGTTTTTGGACGATGCTGGCGCACTATCACGGACAGATATGGAACTCGTCGGAGCTGGCCCGCTCGTTCGGGGTCGCAGATACAACCGTCAGAAATTATCTCGATCAGCTTACCTCTGCACTGGTTGTCCGGCAGCTTTCGCCGTGGCATGAGAATATTTCCAAGAGGCAGGTCAAGTCGCCTAAGGTCTATATTGCAGACAGCGGAATTTTTCATACTCTGCTCAACCTTCCCGAGCCGGCCGATTTGAATGCACATCCGAAATGCGGAGCGTCCTGGGAGGGTTTTGTGATAGATCAGGTTATTCGGCATTTAGGGGCGCGTCCGGAAGAATGCTTTTTCTGGGCAACTCATGCCGGAGCTGAACTTGATTTGCTGATTGTTCGCGGACGCAAGCGGTATGGATTTGAAATCAAGCGTACCACCGCACCCAAAACGACCTCTTCGATGAGGCATGCGCTTGAAGATTTGAAGCTGACACAACTCGATGTTCTGCACGCCGGGGATCACACCTTCCAGATGACTGATAAAATCCGGGCGGTTTCTATTCAACGTCTTTTGCTGGATGTAGAACCGTTCTAAGCCGGAGCTGGAAAAGCGTTAACTGGCTGTTGGTCCGAGTAGTGCGCGAATCTGGGTGACGTCTTTTCCGATCTGCATGATGAGCGCTTCTTTGGAAGGGAATGGCTCAACGTCACGGATTTTTTGAACGAGGCAGATTTCGATCTGCTGTCCGTAGAGGTCACCGGTAAAATCGAGCAGGTAGGATTCAATGACCGGCTCGGAGTCGTTGAATGTTTTTCGTTCTCCGATGAAAACAGCGCTGGGAAAAGGTTTGAGGTCTGAGGTTTGAGGTTTGGAGCTTTCAGAAGTGGATTCCTGACTCCTGATTCCTGATTCCTCAAGCCGCGTATACGCGGCATAAACGCCGGGAGCGGGAAGAAGTTCGTTTTCGGGTGCGATGTTGGCCGTCGGGAAGCCGAGTCCGCGGCCGATGCCGCGACCTTTGACGACGGTGCCGAAAATAGCGACGGGACGCCCAAGCATTTTTTCCGCCAGCGGAATATTTCCGGTTTGAACGGCCTTGCGGATGTGCGTGCTGGAAATCCGCTCGCCGTGGTAGAGAACCGGCGGAACGGCGGTTGCGGTGAGGTTATGCATTTTACAGAAGGTTTCCAATGTCTGGAATTTTCCGTCCGCTTTCCGGCCAAATGACCAGTCGATGCCGCAGACGATGCCGCTCAGGGTTGGCAGATTTTTCCAAAGGTTGGACAGAAACTCCTTGGGTTCAATCTGTGCGAAGGTTTTGTCGAAAGTGATTTCGATTACGCCGTGAACGCCTAGCGCCGCGAACTGACGCAGGCGGCAGGGTTGTGCGCTGATCAGCGCCGGAGCTTTGTCGGGGCTGAGTATTTTGGCCGGATGCGGATGGAATGTGTATATCCATGCTTCGCCGCCGAGTTTCGTCGCCTGTTCGACGGCGGTGGAGATGACTTTCTGATGGCCGATGTGCACACCGTCGAAGCATCCCATCGCCAGAACGACAGGTTTGCCGCTTTTCGGAATCTCAGAAATGTTTCTGATTGTGATCACAGGAATAATTTACCCACGAATCACACGAATAGGCACGAATCAAAATTGGTATTCGCGAAAATTCGTGTGATTCGTGGGCGGTTAAAAATCGCGAACGGAAATCATATTTTTTTCAAGTTCCGTACGATCCCATTTGAGGACATCGTCGAGTTTCCAGGCATTGGAAAGATTGAAGTCGCCGGATTGTGTGCGGCGCAACTGCGACAAACACGCTCCGCAACCGAGACGCTGTCCGAGATCGTGGGCGAGAGTGCGGACATAGGTGCCTTTGGTGGATTTCACTTCAAACGTGGCGCGTGGCGGATTGAATTCTTTTAGGGCAAACTTGTAAATGTGGATGAAGCGCGGCTCGCGTTCGACTTCCTGCCCTTTGCGGGCGAGTTTGTAGAGCGGTACGCCGTTCATTTTGATGGCGGAGACCATCGGCGGCATCTGCATCTGATCGCCGAGAGCCGCCTTCATTTCCGTGCGGAGCTGTTCTTCGGTGATGCCGGAAGGATCTTTTTCCGAAGTGACTTCGCCGTCGGTATCCTGCGAGTTGGTTTCGACGCCGAACAGAATTTCGCCTTCATAAGTTTTATCGCCGCCCATGACTCTGGCGGAGAGCTGGGTGCCACGGCCGATCAGCAGGACGACGAGTCCGGTGGCGTTAGGATCGAGCGTTCCACCGTGGCCAACCTTATTGAGCTGAAAATGGTTGCGGACTTTGGCGACGATGTCGTGCGATGTCCATTCGGGGAGTTTGTCGACGAGAAGAATACCGTCAGGGTCTGGCAGGAAATTGCGTTTACGCATCAGTGGATTCCTCGGAAGGCTCATCATCCGGAATGTCGAGCTGTGAGAGGATGCCGAGAACGCGGTCGCCGCTTTCGATGGAGTCGTCGAATTTGAAGTACAGGCGCGGTGTATATTTGAGGATGACGTGTTTGCTCATGCGCGACTGAATCTCTGCACGATGCCGGTTGAGGAAACGGATCATGCCGTCCCGTTCTGTTTCGTGATCGAAAATGGAAACATACACGGTGGCATCGCGCAGGTCGGATCCGGTTTCGACTTTGGTGACGGTTACGGCGGCGGTATCGAAATTGCTGTTGGCGAAAAGGCGCGGGATATCGACCGCGATTTCTCGTTTGAGCAATTCATTGACCCGGATGATTCGTGCGCTGGACATGACTGAATTATGAATTATGAACTATGAGCTATGAAAACGGAACGAATCCATTTTCATCTGTCATCTTTCATACTTCATCTTTTTCCCCTTACAGCTTCTGGGTGATTTTTTCGATGGTGTAAGCCTCAATCACGTCGCCTTCCTTGAAGTTGGCGAAGTTGTCGGGGCGGATACCGCATTCCTGACCATTGTGCACTTCGGCCGCGTCGGCCTGAAAGCGTTTGAGCGAACCGATGGTGCCTTTATAGAGCACTTCATTTCCACGTTTGATGCGAATGCTGGCGCGGGAGGTGATTTTGCCTTCAACGATCATACAGCCTGCGACTTTGTTGCGCTTGCCCATGTCGAAAATGGCGCGAATTTCGGCCTTACCGAGGTAGGTTTCGCGCAGTTCGGGGTCGAGCAATCCGCACATAGCGGCTTCCACTTCCTCGATCAGTTCATAAATGATGCTGTAGAGGCGGATCTCGACGCCTTCTTTTTTGGCCGCCGCCGTGATGCCGCTTTCTTTGGCAACATGGAAGCCGAGGATAATGGCGTTGGATGCGCTGGCCAGCATGATGTCGTTGGTGGTGATATTACCGACATCGCTCGAAAGAATTTTCAGCTTCACCTTTTCACTCTTGATGCCCATGAGCGATCCGACGATTGCTTCGACCGAACCTTGAACATCGCATTTAAGGATGACGTTGAGTTCTTTAATTTCGGCCGCTCCGGCCTGACCAAAAAGATCGTCGAGCGAAACTTTACCGCGCGATGTCTGGTTGAGGTCGGCAGATTTGATATCCGCCATCAGCGTTTCGGAAAGCTGTCTGGCTTCACCCGCGTTTGCGCAGATCAGGAATTCATCGCCCGCGCCGGGAACTCCGGTGAGTCCGATACATTTCACGGCATGCGAAGGGCCCGCTGTGCGAACTTTGGTTCCCTTATCGTTGATGAGGGCTTTGATGCGGCCCCACTGGGACCCGCAAATCACGTTATCGCCGACTTTAAGCGTTCCGTCGCGAACCAGCAGTGTAGCGGTCGGGCCCATGCCGGGCTCCATTTGCGCTTCGATGACAAATCCGGAAGCGTCCTTGCGGGGATTAGCCCGGAGTTCGAGCATTTCCGCTTCAAGTGAAATGCGGTCGAGAAGCTGGTCGATGCCTGCGCCGGTAGCGGCGCTGACTGGAATACACCCGACACTTCCGCCCCAGTCTTCAACCATCACGCCGTGCTCGTTAAGCTGTTGCTTGATGCGGTCCGGATTGGTGCCGTACAAATCCATTTTGTTCATGGC
>JADYZA010000173.1 GCA_020853375.1 Verrucomicrobiota bacterium
CAGATAGGCTCCCGAGGATTTTTAGAGGAAATATTATGAAACTAAAGGCCGCTCTTCTTTTGCTCTGCATCTCTGCCTTCGCCGCCACGCCGTGCGTTGCGGAATCCTACACCAATGCCTACGACGCGATCGCGCGGTTTACTAAAGTGCTGGAAGAGGTTCATCGCAGTTACGTGGACACCAACGAGGCTGGATATGATTCGTTAATCCGCCACGCCATGACCGGCATGCTGCAAGACCTCGACCCCTACAGCCAGTTCATGACTAAAGATTCCTATGAGGATATGAAAGACGACACCGAAGGTCACTTCAGCGGAGTCGGTCTGGTGGTCAGCATGGAAGACGGTTTACTGACGGTCATCTCGCCGATGGAAGATACTCCGGCGTTCCGCGCTGGGATTCTTTCCGGAGACATCATCATCGAAATCGACGGAAAAGAAACCCGGGAAATGAATCTCTCAGAAGCAGTCAGAAAAATGCGCGGCGCAGCAGGCACAGGTATCGTGCTGAAAACCATCCGCCCTCCGGCACATGAGGCGAAATCTCTGACGCTCACCCGCGAAGAGATCGCAGTCGCCAGCGTGAAAGACGCAAAACTGCTCGACGACGGAATCGGCTACATCCGCATTACCCAGTTCAACGAACCGACCGCCGAAAATCTGCATGCGGCTCTGAAAACACTGCTCGGTCAAAATATGCGGGCGCTGATTCTCGACCTGCGCGGAAATCCCGGAGGGCTGCTGGCTTCCGCCGCCGGTGTCTCCGAACTGTTCCTGCCGCGCGGAGACCTGATTGTCTTCACGAAAGGACGCTCTGCGGACAAGCAGACCTTTAAATCTTCCGGCACCGCGCACTACACCGACTTTCCGATGGCTATTCTGGTCAACGGAGGAAGCGCCAGCGCGGCGGAGATTGTTTCCGGCGCGCTTCAGGATCATCACCGCGCCATTTTGATCGGCGAGAAAACGTTCGGAAAAGGTTCTGTGCAAAGCGTGTTGCCACTCGAGGACGGCGCGGCGATCAAGCTGACCACCGCGAAATATTACACACCGAGCGAGCGGGTGATCCACGGAAAGGGAATTGCTCCGGACATTCTTTCGCCCATGACCCCGGAAACCCTCTATAAACTTCGCATCCGCCAGACCCAAAAGAATGGAGGCACGAACGAGTTGAAAAATATAGAAGCGGAAGTCGTCGATACTCAGCTCGAAAAAGCACTCGGCGTTTTGCAAGGCGTTCTGCTTTTTCAGAAACAAAAATGATTTTACTCGGCATAGAAACTTCGTGTGATGAAACCGCCGCCGCCGTGCTGGTGGACGGCTCGGTGCGCTCCAATATCATCTATTCACAAATCGCCAAACACGCTCCTTATGGCGGAGTCGTACCGGAGATCGCTTCGCGCGACCACGTTCGGAAACTGCCAGGGATTATTGAAGAAGCTCTGAACGAATCCGGCTGCTCATTCGAACAGCTCGATGGCATCGCCGTAACCTACGGCCCCGGCCTCGCCAGCTCGTTGCTGATCGGCTACTCCGCCGCGCGCGCGCTAAGCCAGCGCCTCGATATCCCTCTCGCTGGCGTTCATCACCACGAAGGACACATCTACTCCGTTTTCCTGGGCGAAACCCCGCCGGTCCTCGATGGAGCGTTCCCGATGATGGTGCTGCTGGTTTCAGGCGGAGATACAAAACTGGTCTACATGAAAGCGCCTGGCTGCTATGAGATCGTCGGCCAGACCATCGATGACGCGGCCGGTGAAGCGCTCGATAAAGGAGCCTTGCTGCTCGGGCTGGGCTATCCCGGCGGGCCGATCATTCAGAAAACCGCTGAAGGCGGCAATCCGCAAGCCATCCGCTTTCCGCGCGGACTCGATAATGTTGGCGGCGAATGGAAATACGATTTCGACCGCAAGCTTTGCTTCAGTTTCAGCGGACTGAAAACCGCTTTGCTCTACTACGTTCAACACAATCCGGACGCGCTGAAAGACGAAACCGCCAAACGAAATTTGATCGCCAGCTATCAGGAAGCCGTCGCAGATGCGCTCGCCGTTCGCGTCGAGCGGGCCTTGGAACAATACGACTGCGTCTCGTTTGCCTGTGCGGGCGGAGTTTCGCTCAACAAAGTTCTGCGGGAAAAACTGGCGCGGTTATCGGAAAAATGCGGTCTCCCGCTGCGGCTCTCGTCGCCGAAACTTTGCACCGATAACGCCGCGATGATCGCCGGAGCCGCCCACATCAAGCAGTCGTGCGGATTTGCGTTTGAAAAACCGGAAGACGTGAACCCCAATCTGAGGCTGGAAAATTGGAGCGGGTGAACGGATTCGAACCGTCGACAATCACGTTGGCAACGTGATGCTCTACCAACTGAGCTACACCCGCAGTAGAAAGGTTGGCGATTATGCGAATAAAGGAATCCTTTGCAAGCCGGAATTTGAAAATTTGCCGCTGTTCTCCGTCCGCAGTTCATGGTTTGCTTCTGGCCGTATGATTACGCAGGAAAAATGGGAAAAACTGTACGAACGGATGGCTGCGCTGGGCATTCGCGAAGAAGACCTCGCGGAAAACTTTATCCGCGGCTCCGGCTCCGGCGGACAAAAGATCAATAAGACCTCTTCCTGCGTCCAGTTGCGTCACGCTCCGTCCGGCATTGAAATAAAATGCCAGTCCTCCCGCCTGCAGGGATCGAACCGCTTTTTCGCCCGCCGCGATCTGTGCGACAAACTCGAAGAGAAAAAACTCGGCGCACAAAGCAAGCGGCAGCAGGAGCAGGAAAAAATCCGCCGCCAGAAACGCCGCCGTTCCCGCCGGGCCAAAAACAAAATGCTTGATGAAAAACATAAACAGTCCGAAAAAAAGACACAAAGACGGTCCGTGAAGGGCGAAGAATGACTCCTAAAGAAAAACTGTTTGAGGAAATGGGCTTTGCAAAAATTGACAGTCACCGCGCGGAACGGTGCGGCGCGCCGGAGGCGGTTTACTGCGCTGGAAAAACGCCGGAACAAGTGGCGCAGATCGTCGAGCGGATGAACAAAGGCGCACACAATATTCTGGCGACGAGGGCAAATGCCGAAACATTCGCGGCGGTAAAAAAACTGGTGCCGGAAGCGGAATATCATGAAGTCGCAAAGCTGATCATTGTCCGTAAAGAAGAGCTTACGCCCGACCCGACCCGCTTCATTCTCGTGATGACTGCCGGAACAAGCGACATTCCCGTCGCTGAAGAAGCCGCGTTGACGGCGGAGCTGATGGGCCATCGCGTTGAGCGCGTGTTCGATGTCGGCGTTGCTGGAATTCATCGGCTGTTTGCTCAAGAAGAAAAACTTCGCGGCGCTAACGTGATCGTGGTCGCCGCCGGAATGGAGGGCGCGCTGGCCAGCGTTGTCGGCGGACTTGTGAATAAGCCGGTGATCGCTCTGCCGACGAGCGTCGGCTACGGCGCAAGTTTTGAAGGACTGGCCGCCCTGCTCGGCATGCTCAACAGTTGCGCGGCGGGCATCGCGGTGGTGAATATTGATAACGGTTTTGGCGCGGGACGTCTGGCTGGGATGATGAATTCAATGAGGTAATGTGATGAAGGCGATTTATCTGAGCGGATTTTCCGGTGTCAGCGGAAATATGTTTGTCGGCGCATTGCTGGATGCCGGCCTTTCCGAAGAAGCGTTCCGGGGAATGGTGGCCGCCCTGCCCGTTTCCGGCTATCAGCTGAACATTAAAAAAGTTCCGAAGTGTGGAATCGGCGCAACGTATTTTGATGTGGAGCTGGACCGCGCCGGACATCAGCCGCACCGCCACCTCGCTGATATTGTTAAAATCATTACCGCCGCCAAGCTCAGCGATTCGGTAAAAGCTCGGAGCATTGCTGTTTTCACCAAACTCGCCGAAGCCGAAGCAAAGGTGCACGGCACGACGGTGGAGAAAATTCATTTTCACGAAGTCGGCGGAGTGGATGCCGTTATTGATATTGTTGGAACGGTGTTCGGACTCGAGACGCTCGGTGTTGAAAAAGTTTACGCCGGAAATCTACGCACCGGTCATGGCTTTATCAAATGCGCTCACGGCACACTGCCGATTCCGGCTCCGGCGACGGTGGAGCTGTTAGCCGGAATTCCGTACACGCACGGAGATGTGGAAAAGGAACTGCTGACACCAACTGGCGCCGCGCTGCTGGCGGTGTTGTGCGCAGGATTCGGCGATCGCCCGACCGGCTTTATTTCCGAAAAAATCGCCTATGGCGCAGGCGGATGGGATTTGGATATTCCAAATGTTGTACGTGCAGAGATTGGAAGTTTGCCTCTCCCTTCGGTCGTTGCCCTGCAAGAACAGGGCCTCTCTCGCTGCGCTCGGGTCCAAGGTTTGGAAAAAACTGATCTGCTGGTTCTAGAGACGAATATTGATGACTGCAATCCGCAGATTTTTGATTATGTGATGGAGCGACTTTTTGAAATCGGCGCACTCGATGTCTGGCTGACGCCGATCCAGATGAAGAAAAACCGTCCGGCGGTGACGCTTTCAGTCCTTGCTTCTGTCGCACTTCAGGATGAAGTCGAAAAAATAATTTTTGCGGAAACCACGACCATCGGCATCCGCCGCTACTCGGTGCGGCGCACTGCGGCGGAGCGCCGCGAAGAAACCGTAGAAACTCCTTGGGGCTTTGTGCGGGTTAAAATCAGCTCGCTTAACGGCGCAATTTGTTCTGTGACCCCAGAATACGACGATTGCCGCAAACTGGCTGAAACCCATAACGTGCCGCTTAAAGAGGTCTTGTCTGTGTCGCAAAATTTAAGCCGTTGATTTCTGAGAGGGATTTCCCTACATTGCGCGCCGACGCAAATCATGCATGCACAAGCATCCAAAAAAAGACCGTGGCGACGCGACCCCCCGGTTCCCAATCCGTACCGAGAC
>JADYZA010000174.1 GCA_020853375.1 Verrucomicrobiota bacterium
CGATGTCGGTTTCGTTCGCGTTGCGCGCGGCGTTCCGCCACCTCCATCTACAAACTTTCAAGGCCGGGAAAAACATCAACTTTGTTACATCGGTTAAACCAGATCCGATCAAGCCAGAAAAAGCCGCCGCACACATTCGGCTGGTGCTGGAATATCTGGCCGAACATCCCGGTTCAACTCGCGAACAACTGGTTGAAGGATTGCAACCTGGCACGGCCAAAGATACGCCGGAAGTGCACGGAATTCTAAATCCGTTGCGCTGGCTGATTGAGAAGGGGCACATCATCGAGTTCTTCAACGGCACGCTGTCTGTTCCTTCGCACCGCAGTCGCCATTAGGCGAGATGCGTTACGATTTCTTATTCGGCGCGTTACGGGTGTTCTTCTTGAACTGCGCGGCGGACAGAAGTGTATGAGCCGAAACAGGAAATTTTTTACGGCCCCACACGGCACTGAATCCCTGTCGGATTTTTGTCATCATCGGCTTGGCTTTCTTGTTCAGCCAGTGCGCTAGATTAAACGTGATGTCGAAAATCAAGTGTTCCAGCAGTGCTCCGGGCTTTCCAAAGACTGGAACTTTGCGCGCCAGTTCGCCGTGTTGCCACATATGAACTTTATCGCTCAGCCATTGTTTTCGGAACGAAGCGCCGGTGATGAAGTTTTTCAGAAAGACGCATTGGTTCCGCAGTTTTCTGGCGATCAAGGTTGGGCGCAAAACGGCGCGGTGCAGGGTGAGCGGCAGTAGTCTCAGTGTGAAACGCTCAAGTGTGAACAGCGCTGGAATTTTTAGTAGAAAATCGATGTGCTTTTCATCCACCCGGCCAGCGCGGTGCCAGACGATCAGATGGTTCGCGGCATCAGCGCGTCGGGCGGCATTCCGGTACTCTTTGCTGTTTCTGATTTCGGTGAAATGTTCGCGCCAAGCCGTATGACCCCAGCGTTTGCGGATGCGGTTTCCAAGGATTGGAAGAGCACCCAGCAGATAGAAACTGGCGAAGCGGAGCCCGCCATGTTGGAGTTTCGCGGCGAAAGCCAGATCGATAAGCTCGGCGGCGAGATATCCTTCAATGAGTCCGGCGCGGACATCGTTACGGAGTTCTGCTTCACTCAGAAGTAACGAGCCATGATGAGCCATGTCGGGAAGCGAACGGCGGTAGGCGCGGTCCTGTTCGAAGAATTCGTCGATCGAAAGCATCATTCCGGCAAATAGAGATTCGTGGGCTTCGATAAAATTCTGCATTTTCGCTATGTCAATCCGATCGAACTGAACGGATGTGCCGCGGTTGATGATGCCGTCGTAAATCAGTTTGAGGTCGCCCGGACTCGTTGGAAGCCACGGGAGCAGGGCGATTCCGGCGCGGAAATTCACGGCGCAAAGACCTTCATCGGGGCCGTTCGCGTTCTGGAGGTCGGTCCGCTTAAGCACATTGGTCTGGCTTCGCATCGTCCACCATTCGTACTGGCGGGCCAGTTCCGCGGCACCCATTTCGTAAAGAAGCTCAACCATGCCGGACATGAAGCGGCGCTTGGCAATATATTCCGGGCTTCCGGCTTCATTCAGCGGAATGGTTTTCCAGTGCCTGCGTCCCTTGAAATCAATGTCGGCTTCAAGCTGCCACATTCGGCCCTCGACCCATTCAGTAATTTCTCCGTATGAGTTCAAGCGAGTGTCGTAGAAAGAGGCGTAGACGTCTGCAACGGCAGTTTCGCATCCGAATTTAAGTTTCGCTGCGCGGCGTACCAGTTTCTGGAAAATCAAACCTGCCCGGCAGGCGCTGTAGTTGACTTGCGCGCTGAAAGGGCCTTGGAAGGCCAGCCGGAACGCTGTGTCGCGGAGCCACACCGTGAAAGCGTCCGGAGGAAGCATAATCCTGACGGTATAAAGCCGACCGGGCTCCAGTCCGTCAATGCGGCGGGCGGCGGGCAGGTTGAGCGAAGTCAGGCGGCAACGGTAGCTTTGTCCGCTAGAACCGCCGCCCAGAAACTCTTCAATCAGTAAAACGGCGGAGCCATAGACTGCCGGAGAAACTCCTTGAATGCGCACAGTCAGTTCATCGCCAGCTTCGTGGCGGGTGAGGCGATGTCCCGTTTTCAGCGCGGGGTCGTTGGCGGCTTCAAACAGTTTTGCACAGAGGTCTTTGGAGTACTCGATCTTTGACATAGGGCTTTCCGCAAAAATAACGGGCGCACTATGGCACATTTTCCGAGGGTTGAAAATTTTCAGTTCATTTTTTCCAAAGTTAGGAATCGGCAACTGGAATTAAGGCTTAATCCGAAAAAGGCGTGGTTCTATTTTAAGAACCACGCCTTTTGGGGCTGGGCTGTGAGCCATGGTAGCTCCGCCTAGTCGTTACTTGATTTTAAGGTAAACAATGCTGTAGGCCTTCACGTCTTCCTTTTTGACTGTGATTCTGACATAGCCATTGTTCATGTCTTTCACGTCAACAGGTCGCTGACCTTCATAGTCGGGTGAGGCGATAAAGGCATCCGTTGCGGCGCAACGGATGTCGAGTACGACATCGCTGTCCAGCGCCGGGAAAGCATCGCCCGGTTTTTTCGCCGGAATCACATCATCCAATTTGAGATTGGCCGATCCGCGCGCGTTAAGCAGGTTGATCAGAATGAATTTCCCTGCTGCGTCATTCTGGCGTTTGGTGGCGACGATCACTTTTTCAGGAAGAGTCACGGCTTGGACGTTGTACGTTTTTCCACCCGCACGATCCACCAACGACAGGAGCAGTTCCGCCAGAGGTTTATTCATCTGGAAAACCCATTTGTCGCCGGACGTTTTTTCCGCTTCATAGTTTGCCCCACCCAATGAGCAGGCAATGTAGATGCACTTCCCTTTACCATAGCTGTTTTCGGTGATGGCCGGATTGATGCTTCCGTCAGCAGAAACAAAATCGGCATATTTTACCGCTGTGGTTGGAACAACCTTCACGCCGCTGTTGGGGAACGTATATTTCTCGCCGGTTTCGCACAGCTTGATGGTCAGAGGGCCTTTTAGTCCCATTTCTGCCAGCTTGACCCCAGCAACATCTGCCAGCGCGAAATCGGGAAGCAAGTCGCCGAGTTCGTCCTGTGTTGACGTATTTGCCGTCATGATCAATTGACCACCGGCCGCCACATATTCTTTTACTGCCGCAACCTCCGCCGCCGAAAGACATCCGACCGAAGCCAGCACGAGGGTTTTGTATTTCGAGAGATTTTTTGCATTCAGGCTTCTATCGACCAGAAAGTCGTTCTGTATGCCGCGGTCTGTCATGATCTCAGAAAATGCGAGAAGATCAGGAACACTGCCGAAATTCTTTTCAAAATCCTTTGATGCACTGGAGAAGAACACGGCGACGTCGGACAACGGCGCGGCAACGCCAATCTTCATGCGGTTCGGCCAATTCTGGTAACGCTTCATATCGACACCGGGAATTGTCTCCATCCACGTTGTCTGGAGATTCATATGATTCAGAACCCAGCCGAAATAGGCTATGTTCGGATCTCCCACGGGATAGACCAGACCGTAGACATTTGAGCCGCAGAGGTCGCCTACCGCCGAGAACAGTTTCCGGAAGGCATACACACTACGCCAAGCATCGAAAACGTTGCGCGACATGATTTCTGTGCCGATGAAATCACGCCCACGGGCGGCTTCGATGATACTTCCGCCGCCTCCGAGGGTTGCGTAGGAGCTGTAAAGTCCGTAGTGGGTGGTGTAGGTAAGGATTGAAATGTTAGGATTTTCTGCCCGGAGTATATTACGGGTTTCCACATTCCAGTCGCCCAAGGAAGTCTGGCGCCATTGCATCCACTTCCGCCAGATTTTGCTGTTCATATTTTGCAAGTCGGGCGATGAAGGATCGCGTGGTAACACCATGCCAGTGGCGCGGGTGAACGCATCGCGGCAGTAATCACAGCCACAAAAGGTATTATCAACATAACTCACCTCGTCAATCATGAAGGCGTCGACTCCGGTTTCACGGGCATAACGTGCAATGCGCCCTCTCAGTTCGCGGTTGAACTCGGGGTTGTTAAGGCACATGGCGTTCAAGGTTGGAATGTTGCCAGATACAGAGCGCATCAGCCACTCGGGGTGATCCAGCAGATAAGCTGAACCATCGGCATGGCTGAGAACAATGGGAGCATCCATGTGGTGCATAACCTTCATACCCTCTTTATGCGCCTTGTCCACGATCAGTCGGCCCATGTCAATCGCCTCGTCCCAGCGTTTGGTTTGAGACAGATTCCAGAAGAATATTCCTTCATTGATTACAGTGAACCCGCTATCTTTCAAGTCCTTCACGCGCTTCTCTACAAGTTCCGGTGTATTGAACTCAAAGCTGGTTGCGCCATGTCCGCCGTCACACCAGTTGCCCATGGCAAAAGACCGGTGCCAGTCATTGGCGTTGGGATCCTTCACCGGTTTTACTACTTTGATATTGCGCGAGTATTCCGGCTTGATGCCCACATCCGGCTCAAACAGGCCGGGGACGACCCAAAGTTTGCGGGAAACGAAGAAATCTTCGTTTTCCTGGATGTACGTTTGAACTGCGATGGTTTGCACCGCCCAAGAAGCGCCTTGAAACTCAAGTTTCACTTTGTCCTCGGGTGAACGAACCTGCGTTGAAACGACCAGTGTTTTGGTTTTCCCTGCCTCGACCTTGATGTTCTGCTCCTTGACCTTTCCATTGACGATCAGTTGAAACGGTCCGACGTCCTGGGTTGGGTGTCCGCAGGAAATGGTGGCAATTTGCCAACCTGGCCGGACAACCGCGCTGAACGCGGCCGGTTTTCCTGCCGGACTGAAAACGCAGTTGCCGAAAATATTTTTTTCGCTCTTAGAAACCAGTTCCAGACCGGTTGCATCGCCCCAGCCATAACCCCTGTCGGAATTAAAAAGTTTCAGATCGCCGCGTCCGGTATCGGAAGGCGCGCGTGTTCCGAAGGAAAGAAACAATTGAGGACCCGGAGTTCCTTTGGAATAGGTCCAGCCGGTGGAATACGGATGCTTCTGTTCAAAGTCATATTCACCTTCATAAATCAGTATTTTAGACGAATACAACCCGCCTGTACGATGATCGGCGCGACTGAATGGTATAATTACAAGGTATGCACCTTCACGATAGACGGCGGCAACGCCCATTGGCTCTCCGCTGTGCGGATAATCTGTGTACATCTGCGAAACGCCGAGCGGATTAAAGTCGAACACAAGTTTTACTTTGTCGCTACGCAGAGCAAAGAACCGGATTTGTCCATTAATGGCTTTTTCGGGCATTGACTGGTTGATTGTTCCGGTGATCTCACTGGTTTTTGAGGCCCGTCCGACCACGGCTTTGTATGTAGCGCCGTCTAGCAGTTTTAACGGCAGGTAGATGCGGTACGCTTTCAGATTTGTATTTGCGCCGTTGTAATCGGCCCGGAGTGTCATCTCGATGCCGGACGGGCCAAGAACCACTTCTTTACGGTAATTCAGCTGGGGATCGCCCTGTCTCAGCACGTTCCAAGTGGTTTTTCCATCGACGACACCAGCCAGAGTCGTTGCGCCGTTACCGTCATCTACGGATAAGAAATCTTTCTCAATCAGAGTTTGGCCGTGATATTTGATTTCCAGATTCTTCTGCTGAGTGACGCTAAAAATGGTTTGTTGATTTTCAGATATTGCGGCTACGGTCGGAGCAGATGGCATCGTGTATAGTTTAACTGATGCTGAGGTGATGACTATTGGATTGGCAGGCTTGGCGTTGGACGTATCTTTAAACGTGATGGTGTTTTCGCCTTCTTCGCAAAGACTGTCTATACGGACTGAGAATTTGAAAGGATCGGTGCCAGCTGTAAGGCAATACGGAGATGAAGCCGGGTAGGGATTTTTTATATTAGGCGCGTTATAAATATTCATTCCGGCAGCAGTTAGAAAACTCCATGAACGTCCGTCCGCGATGGTGAATTTCTCTGGACGGTCTATCAGGGCAATGGTAACCGGTTTGCCGTTTA
>JADYZA010000175.1 GCA_020853375.1 Verrucomicrobiota bacterium
AAATTTAAGCCGTTGATTTCTGAGAGGGATTTCCCTACATTGCGCGCCGACGCAAATCATGCATGCACAAGCATCCAAAAAAAGACCGTGGCGACGCGACCCCCCGGTTCCCAATCCGTACCGAGACACGCTGAGCCAGGAAATCGGCTATAAGCTGGACTCCCGTTATGCCGGGTGTCTGCTGGTCGCCTTGGCCGTCGGCACATTGATACTGGTCGGCCTCGCTTTTATCGTCTACTGGCTACTGCACTAGACCTTACGCCGTTTCTTCATCCGCAACGGAACGCTTCATCCGTTTGCGCTCATTGTCGGTGAGGTAGCGCTTGCGCAGGCGAACATGATTCGGCGTCACCTCAACCAGCTCATCGTCTTTGATGTATTCCAGCGCTTCTTCGAGACTCTGTTTTTGCGCCGGCGCAATCTTCATGGCGCGGTCGGAACCGGAAGCGCGCATGTTGGTGAGCTGTTTGGCTTTCTGGATGTTGACGAGCAGATCTTTGTCGAGGCAATGCTCGCCGACGATCATGCCTTCGTAGCACTCTACCCCTGGATCAATGAAGAAAATGCCGCGCTGTTGCAATCCGTCGATGGCAAATGCGATGGAGGTGCCATTGCCCATGCTGATCAAAACCCCGTTGTTGCGGTGGTTGATTTCGCCGGTATATGGTGCGTAATGCAAAAAGCGGTGATTGATAATTCCCTCACCCGCCGTAGCGGTCATCATCTTGCTGCGCATACCAATCAGTCCGCGCGTTGGGATATGAAAGGTCATGTTTTTTCGCAGGCCAAGCTGATCCATACGAATCATTTCGCCGCGCCGCTGGCCGATCAGTTCGATGGCTTTGCCAGCATATTCGTCCGGAACGTCCACGGTCAAAATTTCAATCGGCTCTTCTTTGACGCCGTGGTGCGTGCGAAAAATAACGCGCGGTTGAGCAACGGTTAGCTCAAAGCCTTCGCGGCGCATGGTTTCGATCAAAATGGAAAGATGCAATACGCCGCGGCCGCTGACGATGAATGCGTCGCCACCGGATTCTTCGACGCGTAGCGCTACGTCGCGCTCGGTTTCCTTGAGCAGGCGTTCGCGAATATGCCGACTGGTGACGAATTTCCCGTCTTTTCCGAAAAATGGTGAGTCGTTGACGCGGAAGGCCATAGAAAGAGTCGGTTCATCGAGCGCGATCAGCGGCAGCGCTTCAGGATGTTCGGCGTGGGCAATGGTGTCGCCAATGTCGATATCCATGATTCCGGAAATCGCACACAGGTCGCCGCACGGGATACTAGCGGTTTTAACGCGGCCGAGCCCTTCGAAGGTTTGCAGTTCTTTGAGCTGAACATTCCGTACCGATCCATCGCGTTTGATAATGCAGGTCGGAGTTTTCAGGTCGAGCGTGCCGCGGTAAACACGACCGATGCCGATACGACCGACATAGTCATTGTAGTCCAGTGTGGTGGCCTGCATCTGAACCGGGCCCTCTTTGATCGGCGGGCCGGGAATGTGCTGCACAATGGCATCCATGAGCGGTTTGATGGAGTCGCGCGGGGCGTTTAAATCGGTGACAGCCCAGCCATCGCGTCCGCTGGCGTAAAGCACTGGGAAGTCGAGCTGGTCGTCATTGGCTTCTAGTTCGACAAACAGATCAAAGATCATGTTGAGGACTTCGTCGCAACGCGCATCCGGCTTGTCCGCTTTATTTATGATAACAACCGGCTTAAGGTTGAGTTCCAGCGCCTTATCCAGAACAAAACGGGTCTGCGGCATCGGCCCTTCTGCGGAGTCGACCAGCAGAAGTACGCCATCGGCAAGGTTGAGTACGCGTTCGACTTGTCCGCCGAAATCGCTGTGGCCGGGGGTGTCGATCACGTTGATCTTCACGCCGTTATAAACAATGCTGATGTTCTTGGAGAGAATAGTGATTCCGCGTTCGCGTTCAAGGTCGTTACTGTCGAGCAGGCACGTCTGGAACGTTTCGTTGTCGCGCAGGATGTGGGCCTGTTTAATAATCTGATCGACCAACGTGGTCTTGCCGTGGTCGACGTGCGCGATAATCGCGACATTGCGGATTTGCTCGTTTCTCATAAATTCTCCGGATAAGGGCGGAGAATCTACGCACCTGCCCGGAAAAAGCAACCTTTCGGGCGTTAATTCTGCGGGATCCAAACCCTGTAAAGACGCAGGTTAAAAGATGTGACAGCTCGGGCCGCCGTTTTTTTCGAAGTATCGTTGATGATATTCCTCGGCGCGGTAGAACGGCCCTGCAGGCAGAATCTGCGTTGCAATCGGTTTTATATATTTTCCGCTCTTATCCAGAGCGGCTCCGGCCTCTTCGGCGGAAGCTTTCTGTTCCGAGGAGTGATAAAAGATAGCCGAACGGTATTGCGTCCCGACATCCGGCCCCTGCCGGTTAACCTGTGTCGGATCGTGCATTTTAAAAAATAATTCAACCAGTGTTTTATAAGAAACGTTCGCCGGATCAAAGGTGATCTCTATCGCTTCGGCGTGACCGGTTGTGTCGGAGCAGACTTCTTTATAGGTCGGTTTTTCTGTTTTTCCGCCAGTATAGCCGACTTGCGTATCAAGTACGCCTGGCGTTCGGCGAAACGCGTTTTCAACACCCCAGAAACATCCGGCCGCAAACGTCGCCTTTTCTGTTTTCACAACGCCCTCCTTCACCGGAGAACATCCGGTGGCCGCAACGATCAACAAGCTGGTTAACAGCATTTTCACGGCAAAATCACTTCAGCGCAGCAAGTGCGGCGTCGTAGTTCGGTTCCTGTGTGATTTCCGGAACCTGTTCGGTGTAGACCACCTTGCCAGCGTCGCTGATAACAACCACAGCTCGCGCAAGCAATCCGGCCAGCGGCCCTTCGGCAATGGTTACTCCATAGTGGTCACCGAAAACAGAGCGAAACGCCGAGGCGGTTATGACATTTTTAATTCCTTCCGCGGCGCAAAAGCGTTTCTGGGCAAACGGAAGGTCCATCGAAACACAAAGCACAACGGTATTGCTCAGCGCTGCGGCTTTTTCATTAAACTTCCTAACGGACATGGCGCAGACGCCTGTATCGATGCTTGGAAATATATTCAGCACCAGCCGCCGACCCTTGTAGTCTGCCAAGACCGTCTCTGACAGGTCCTCTCTTACAAGGGTGAAATCCGGAGCCGGACTGTTTTTGAGAGGAAGTTCTCCGCACGTTTTAACCGGACTGCCTTTGAGTGTAATTTGAGCCATGGAACGCTCCTTTGTTTAGACTTAATCCTGATACTGATTTATACGAAGAGGGTTGCTTTTGCAAGCCGCAACCCGTTCAATGTGCGCTCGATTAAGGAATTTTGAAATGAGCACCTCACCCCAAACACGAACTATCGCCATCGTTGGCCGTCCAAATATCGGAAAGTCCGCGCTGTTTAACCGGATTGTCGGGCGACGCGTTTCGATTGTACACGAAGAGCGCGGCGTAACACGAGATCGCATCGTCTGCGAAGCAGAATGGAATGGACAGTATTTCGACGTGATCGACACCGGAGGACTCGGAACCATGGATTCCGGCTCGGCGCACGACATCATTGTGGACAGTACAAATAAGCAGGTCGCGGTCGCCATCGAAGACGCCACGGCCATCCTTTTTGTAGTAGACATCACCTCGGGTATTGTTCCGATGGACGAAGAAGTTGCGCGCCTGCTGCACCGCGCTAATCGTCCAGTATTTGTTGTTGCGAACAAAGCCGACACCTCCGCCCGTGATGAGCAGGTGCTTGAGTTTTCAAAGCTCGGCTTTCCGGTTTTCCCAGCCTCTGCGCTTCATAACCGGGGCATTGATTCCGTTTTACAGGCCGCACTTGAAAAGCTTCCACCAGCTCCTCCGAGGGAAAAACGCACGCCCCTTCGCGTGGCGGTGGTCGGCCGTCCAAATTCTGGCAAGTCGTCTTATATCAACAGGTTGCTTAATAACGAGCGCGTTATTGTTTCGGAAATTCCAGGCACGACTCGCGACAGTATTGAAATTCCATTCTCAATCGGCAACGGGCCGAACGCACGGCACTATGTACTGATCGACACCGCCGGGATAAATCGCCGCACCCGTGTATCTGGAGCTGTTGAGCACTACAGCAATCTGCGCGCCGAAGAGAGTGTACAAAGTGCCGATGTCGTCATTTTACTGATGGACGCCACCGAAGGGCCGAAGCTGCAGGACAAAAAGTTGGCCGCAAAAATCCTTGAAGCACAAAAAGGCTGTATTCTCGCGGTTAATAAGTGGGATATTGCTGAAGAAGAAGAGATTACACAAACTAAGTATGAGCCTGCCTTGCGCAAGGAAATGCCGTTTCTCGATTTCGCCCCTCTACTCTTTCTCTCCGCAAAATCAGGCTATAACATTCGCCGCAGCGTGGAGTTGATCGACTATATTTCGGATCAGGTTCAGCTCAAACTCAGCACTGGAGTGCTCAATCGAATCTTGCAGGATGCCGTACAGAAAAACCCGCCGCCAAGCGTCAACGGACGTCCGCTAAAAATCTACTACGCCACACAAGCTGGAGTGAAACCTGTTCGTATTAAACTGTTTGTAAATAATACGCTTAGAGCAACTTCGTCTTACAAACGTTATCTCGACCACAAAATCCGCAATGCCTTCGGGCTCGAAGGTGCGCCGATTGA
>JADYZA010000176.1 GCA_020853375.1 Verrucomicrobiota bacterium
GTAAGGTGCTTTTCCAATGTCTGGAACTTGTGGGGCGATACGACTCGCAACTCGACGGCGCAACCAAGCTGGTGTTCCAATGCTTGGACGGCGCGCGAATCGAAGCGGTGATTTTGCGTATCGCTTCTGGCAGGACAAGTCTCTGCATCTCCTCACAAGTCGGTTGCGCCGCCGATTGCCAGTTCTGCGCGACCGGCAAACTGGGTTTTATTCGCAACCTGACGGTCGCCGAATTGCTGGATCAGGTGGTGATCGCCAAGCGGCTGTTGCGGGAAGAGGGGCGGACGCTTCGCAATGTCGTCGTTATGGGAATGGGCGAGCCTCTTCGTAATGAAGAGAATCTTTTCCAATGTCTGGAAATCCTGCGCGACAGTCGCTTCTTCAATCTTTCCGACAGTCACCTGATGATATCGACCGTCGGTATTCCGGATGCCATGCTCCGGTTCTCGGCGCGTTTTCCTAAAATCCGGCTGGCGCTCAGTCTGCATAGCGCACGACAAGAAATTCGCGAGCGGATTATGCCGGCCGCTAAAGTCCAGACTTTGGAAAAGATCAAAGGAGTTCTTCCTCACATTGGAATCTTCATGGTGGAGGTCCTATTGTTGAAAGGCGTCAACGACGGACCGGAGGACCTTGCGGCTCTGATCGGCTTTCTGCGCGGAACGGCTGCTCATATCAATCTGATTCAATTCAATCCGCATCCCGGTGCACAGTTTGAGCCAGTCAGTAACGAACTCCGCACTGAGTTCGGAAAAGAGCTTCGCAAAGCCGGGTTCAAAACGACTTTGCGTTATTCTCTTGGCGACGACATTGCCGCGGCTTGCGGCCAGTTGGCGGGGCTGTGACCCTGCGGTTAATATACGATATCGGTCTTTAACGGGGCGGCTTCACGGAGAGTTTTTTGTTGAAGTTTGAGCCGGACTCTCCACAATGCCTCCCCACGGTGGCCGAGATTCTCGTCCAGACGTGTTGTCGGAATTTATTATAGTCAGCGTAGAACAATAATTGGAGGAACAGGAAAATGGATAAGAAGTTAGCAATTAATGGTGGCGAAAAAGCCGCGCCGGTACTGCCGAATCGTTTTCATTTTGGCAAAGAGGAAAAGGACGCGATTAACAAACTGTTCGACGATGCGATCGCTACCGGCAATGCGCCTGGTTACAACGGTCCAGAAGAAGAAGCGTTCTGTAAAGAATTTGCCGAATTCATGGGCGCGAAATATGCCGACGGCACCAACGGCGGAACCAATTCTGTTTATGTGGCGCTGAAGTCTCTGAATCTGCCGCCGTTTTCCGAAGTGATTGTTGGTTGCGTAACCGATCCGGGCGGTATGATGCCGATCGCAATCAATAACTGCATTCCTGTTCCCGCCGACACAGCTCCAGGGACATTCAATACTGGCGCGAAAGAAATCGAAGCTCGGATTACCGAACGGACCAGCGCGATTCTGGTGGCTCATATCGGCGGCGAGCCTGCTGACATGCCGGCCATTATGGCAGTTGCCGCGAAGCATAATCTTCCGGTGGTCGAAGACTGCGCGCAGTCACACATGGCGAAAATCAACGGCAAGAACGTTGGAACATTCGGTCGTTATGGCGCGTTTTCTCTCATGTTCGGTAAGCACATGTGCACCGGCGGTCAGGGTGGCGCGGTGATTTGCAACACGGAAGAAGATTACTGGAACGAACGCCGGGCTGCCGACCGCGGCAAACCGTTCAACCTGCCAGCGGGATCAACCAACAACATTCCCGCTATCAGTTGCAACATGGATGAATTCCATGCGGCCGTTGGCCGGGTTCAGTTGAAGAAGCTGTCAGGCATTGTCGCCCGCCGCAAAAAAGCGGTTGAAATGCTGAAAGCCGCCGGATTGAAGGACCTCAAATCGATTTCAATTCCTGAAATGAAAAAAGGCGTTGACCACTGTTACTGGTGGGTTGGCTTGAAGTTCAATGCGGATGTCATGAAGTGCACCAAAGAAGAGTTCTGCGCGGCCTTGACAGCTGAGGGCTTGCTGGTCGTTCCAAATTATACCGGCGCATTGCCGGCGAAGATGGACTGGTATAAAAACCGCGCGAGTCAGCATCCGTGGAACAACCCGCTCTATAAGGGTGAAGCTGGCAAGAAGGATTATCCGACACCGAACTGCGACCAAGCGATCAAAGATACGTTCATTCTGTTTGTCTATGAAAGCTTCGGCGAAAAAGAAGTCGCGATGGTCGTGAAAGCTTTCCAGAAGGTGGAAGCCCATTACGCTAAATAAATAAAAGGAGAATTTTTATGGCTCTGAAACTTGGAATGGTTGGTTTGGACACGTCGCACTGTCAGGCGTTTATTCAATTGTTGAATCAGGCGGATAATCAGTTTCATATCCCAGGATGCAAAATTGTCAAAGCGTTTCCCGGCGGCAGCGAGGCGTTCAGCCTAAGCAAAAACCGCGTGGCTCAGTTCACCGAAGAAGTTCGGGCGATGGGCGTTGAAATCGTCGACCGCCTTGAAGATTTAGCCGGATTAGACGGTTATTTCCTGGAAAGCGTGGATGGCAATCAGCATCTGGAGCAGTTCAAGGTTCTGGCGAAATTCGGCAAGCCCGTGTTCATTGATAAACCGTTGGCGTGTAGCCATGCGGAAGCCAAGGCGATCGCAAAGCTGGCCAAAGAAAACAATGTTCCGATCATGACTGCGTCGGCTATCCGGTATGCCAAAGGGATTGACGGACTAATCGAAGCGGATGAGACCGTCGAGGCTTGTGAGGCGTTCGGCCCGATGGCGCTGCTCGAAGATTATCGCGATTACTTCTGGTATGGGATTCATTCTGCCGACGTGCTGTTTTCTCTGATGGGAAAAGGCTGTGTCAGCGTGCAAACCTTTAATACTGAGAAAATCGACGTGATTGTCGGCACTTGGAATGACGGGCGTATTGGTACGTTGAGAGGCAACCGGGTCGGAGCGAATAACTTCGGCTGTGTGGTGACCACGAACAAAACCACCAAGGCCAGTCTCGCTTCCGCAGAGGTTCCGTACTACGCCATGATGATGAAAAAAGTTGTTCCGTTCTTCCAAACCGGAATTTCGGCGATCGATCTGAGCGAGAGCCTTGAAATCATCGCTTTCCTTGATGCCGCAAGCCAAAGCCGCGCCAGCGGTGGAAAGCCTGTCAAAATCGCGGGATAGAACAGAAGATATCCCAGATCAATGCGCCCATTTCCAGAGTTTGGAAATGGGCGTTTTGTTTTTCTGAAACCCCTGATGCTGAAGTGTTTTTACATTGCTCCGAGCTAATCTATGGGGGATAAGCGGATCGACACAACGCCTTCTTCGTGGTATATATTATCCGATGAATTGCGCCGGAAGGCGGCGATCTGATTACCGTGGTTTCTGTAGGGTTGAAAATCTCAGGAGCGATGATGAAAAAAGTAAGACTCATAATTGCGGCAGCCGCACTGGCGATGTCCGCCCAAGCGGTTTTACTTGATGAGAATTTTGATTCTCGGGCGACAGGCGCGACGAATGCCGCAGGCATCGGAGCGTATGCCATTTACACATCCGGAACAACCGGTGTGCGGGTGGTGGATAGCGGGTCGATTCCGGCGGATCCGTTCGGAGGATCGGGGA
Source organism: Verrucomicrobiota bacterium (assembly GCA_020853375.1). Classification (GTDB taxonomy): domain Bacteria; phylum Verrucomicrobiota; class Kiritimatiellia; order Kiritimatiellales; family Tichowtungiaceae; genus Tichowtungia. The sequence goes on from JADYZA010000176.1 coordinate 3,613, forward strand.
ATAAGAGCTTGTATCTTTATGATCTTGATACGGTTCAGGCCGGACATGCGCTGTGGAAGGCGTCGGAGGCCGTAATGGCCGGACGCTTAACGATCGA
>JADYZA010000177.1 GCA_020853375.1 Verrucomicrobiota bacterium
CCATGCGACGTTCCGTGGAAACCATAACGGCGGATTTTGTGAACTGTGTACTGCTCTTTCGGTAAACCGTACAAATAGGCTTTGGGCGGCATGGTCTGATGGACAGCTGTATCGAACACCGCGACCTGCGGCATATCAGGATACAACTCATAAATAGCCTGAATCACCATCAGGTTCGGCGGATTATGCAACGGAGCCAGCACCGAGTTTTTGCGAATGGCCGCAACCACATCGCCAGTAATCAGCACAGAGCCGGTAAAATCTTCACCGCCATGCACAACACGATGCCCAACACCGGACAGATCGCTCAAACTTTTCAAAACGCCTTTATCTGGGTCGGTCAGCATTTGAAAAATAGCGTTAATCGCCTTCTTGTGATCCGGCATGTCCAGATATTGGTGTTCTTTTTCACTGCCGGTCTTCTTGCAATCTACACTGGATCCGGAAATGCCAATACGCTCCGCACCGCCCTGCGCCAGCACATTAAAGTCATTTGTGCCGACAACAGCTTTATAGAGCTTATATTTAATGGACGATGAGCCAGAGTTGATGACCAGAATTTTCATTTTTTACCTGTTTACATTTCGTTACTTGAGAGCGAGCGACTGCACAGCCGTGATGGCAACAACGCCGACAATATCTTCTGCGCTGCATCCGCGCGACAAATCATTGACCGGTTTTTTCAGACCCTGGAGAACCGGACCGTAGGCATCTGCGCCGCCGAGGCGCTGCACCAACTTATAGGCCATGTTGCCGGCGTTCAGGTCAGGAAAAATCAGCACACGCGCTTCGCCAGCCAACTCGCTCTGCGGCGCTTTACTTTTTGCAACCTTCGGAACAATCGCGGCATCCACCTGAAGTTCGCCATCGAGCTTAATCGGCGCACCGGATAACTTGGTTTTTAACATCTCTTTGGCTTTCACTGTGGCTTCAATCACTTTATCAACCAGCGGACTGGAGGCAGACCCTTTGGTGGAATAAGAAAGCAGAGCAACGTTTGCTGGAATATTAAACTGCAAGGCGGTCTGCGCACTCTGCACGGCAATCTGCGCCAACTGATCCGCATCCGGATTTTCGACCAGACCGCAGTCGGAAAAAATATACGGAACATTGTTCACGCACATAAAAAACACGCTGGAAATAGTGGCACCCTTTTCAGCGGCCTTAATGATCTGTAACGCCGGACGAACCGTATCAGCGGTAGAGTGCGCCGCACCGGAAACCAGCCCGTCGGCTTCACCGTTCTGCACCATCATCATGCCGAAATAATTGACGTGCTTGACGGCCGCGCGGGCCTGATCGAGCGTAATTCCTTTGCTCTTGCGCAGTTCAAAGAAAGCCGCAGCATAGCCTTCAAGCTTATCGGAAGTTTCAGGATTAATAACTGTTATGCCGGAGTTAAGGCGGGCGGCTGTTTTTGCATCACCCAACACGATCACCTTGGCAATCCCTTCGGCGGAAATCTGGTTGGCTGCATCGGTAACACGTTCATCAGCGCCTTCAGGAAGAACAATCGTTCGAGGATTGGCTTTCGCTTTGGCAATCACGTTTTGAATAAACTCACTGCGACTCATTTTACAGATCCTTTTCTGCGGAACAAAACAAACAAAAAGCCCCCTAAGCATTCTGCTTAAGAGGCTCTTATCATAGGAAACTCTCCGAGACTTACTTTTTAATTTCAGCCGGTTCGGAAGCTTCTACCCACTCAAGAATCACCATCTCGGACGCATCGCTCATCCGCTGTCCCAGCTTGGTGATCCGCGTGTAACCGCCAGCGCGTCCGGCAAAACCGGGAGCGATGACTTCAAACAAGGCTTTAACCTGTTCGGGCTGCTTGATCGTGGCCAGCGCCTGACGGCGGGCGGCCAGTGTTCCGGCCTTGCCGAGTGTAACCATCTTTTCAGCCAGCGAGCGAGTCGCCTTGGCTTTGGCAATGGTGGTTTTGATACGACGCTCAGCAATCAGGCTGCACACCTGATTCGCCAACATGGCGTCGCGGTGGGCGCCTGTGCGGCCAAGCTTAACTGTTTTCTTAAGATGTCTCATGATAACCCTCGTTTTATAAAACTATTCAACGTCTTTGGCCAACGGCTTCAGCAGATCCGCATCAAATGTCATGCCGAGCGACAGGCCCATATCGACAATCTTCTGCTTGATCTCATTCAGCGATTTCTTACCGAAGTTGCGGTACTTGAGCATTTCGGCTTCTGTCTTCTGCGCCAGCTCGCCGACCGTAGTGATATTGGCGTTGTTGAGGCAGTTGGCAGCGCGAACACTCAACTCAATTTCGTTCACACTGATATTGAGTTTCTTGCGCAGATCTTCTTTTTCGATATCAATCTGCTTTTCGCTGGCTTCGAATTCAATCAGGTCTTTGTCGTAGCTGACAAAGATATCGAGATGGTGGCGCAGGATGGCGGCGGACATGGTAAGCGCATCGTCCGGAGTCAGACGTCCGTCGGTCCAAATTTCGATCGCGAGCTGATCGTAGTCCGTGCGACGACCGACACGGCAGGAGCCGACATCGTATTTAACACGGGCGACTGGGGAGAAAAGTGAGTCGATCGGAATCACACCGATTTCCTGTTCCGCCTTCTTATTTCCTTCCGCCGGGCAATAACCCCGGCCGACGCGAGTTTCGATCTCGACTTCAAATTTCCCGTTGGTGTCCAACGTGGCAATGTGGTGGTCAGGATTCAGCACGACAACACTGTCGTTGACCTGAATATCTCCTGCGGTGACTTCGCCAGGACCCTTAACGCTGATTTTCAGGCGCTGGGGTTCACGGGTATAGGACTTCAGCAAAACCTTTTTCAGGTTGAGCACGATATCGGTGACATCTTCTACAACGCCGGGAAGGCTGCAGAATTCGTGTGGAGCGCCAGTGATTTTAACGGATGAGATCGCGGTACCTTCCAGCGAGGAAAGCAGAACGCGCCGCATGGAGTTACCGATGGTGCGGCCATAGCCGGCTTCAAACGGTTCGGCGATGAATTTGCCATACGTGGCAGTGGATGCGGTTTCGTCTTTGACGACCCGCTTGGGCATTTCGAAACGACCTAGTCTGATTGGCATTGTCTTTTTCTCCCAGAACCGGGCATTAACCGGCTCATATGGTTAGTTTATCTATTTGCTGATTCGCTTAAACGCGCCGCTGTTTTCTTGGGCGGCAACCGTTATGCGGAACCGGCGTGGTATCCTTGATTGCGGAAACACGAAGCCCAGCAGCCTGAATCGCGCGTACAGCCGACTCGCGGCCTGCACCCGGCCCCTGCACCCGGACTTCAACTTCGTTCATTCCGTGAGCCATCGCAGCCCGCGCAGCTTCTTGAGCCACGGTGGTGGCGGCAAAAGCTGTACTCTTGCGGGAACCTTTGAACCCGCAACGACCTGCGCTACTCCAGGAAATTACCTGCCCTCTCATGTCGGTAAGCGACACGATGCAGTTATTAAAAGTGGTTTTGATAAAAGCGATTCCGTACGGGACATTTTTCGCACCTTTTGCACGACGCTTCGGTTTGCCGTCGTCTGCAGCAGGAGCCTCTTCGATTTGAGCGAAAATATCTTTCTGCCGCGGCTTCTTGGTTTCTTCGGCAACGGCAGGAGCCGCCGCGGCGACAGTTTCTTCTACAGGTTTGGTTTCTTCAGCCATGAATCGAATCCTTGGTTATAAATTATTTCTTCGGAGCGGGAGCCGTGACTTTAGCGGCTGAGCGGGCGTCTTTGCCGCGAACCGCACCCACGGTACGACGGGCACCTTTACGGGTACGGGCGTTTGTCTTCGTGCGCTGACCGCGAACAGGAAGGCCACGGCGATGACGGGTTCCACGGTATGAGTTGATGGAAATCAGACGGCGAATGTTCTGCCCGATTTCACGGCGAAGATCTCCTTCGATCGTGTAATCCGCACGAACCACGGCGGTCAGTTTGGTAATGTCTTCGTCAGTCAGATCGTCCGCCTTTTTCGCGGGATCCAGACCAGCTTTGGCAATCACTTCGCGGGAAGTGGTCAGGCCGAGACCGTAAATGTAAGTCAAAGCGTATTCGAGGCGCTTTTTACCGGGGATATCAACACTAAGTATGCGCGGCATATAAAACTTGCTCCTTAAAATTAACCCTGACGCTGTTTGTGACGCGGGTTGCGTTTGTTAATCACGTAAACACGCCCTTTACGACGCACAATCTTGTCGTCAGCGCTAATCTTTTTAACTGATGCCTTAACCTTCATAGTTCACCTAAATACTAATTCGCCCCACATTCATACTGTAAGGCGACATTTCCACCTTCACAAAACCGCCCGCTTCCGGCCCTTTTTTCTCCCAGTCTTCCGTGGCAATGTAAGCCGTAAACCGATGTCCATTGCCTAGTACTGCGCGAAAAGCGTGACTATCTATCACGGCCTCCAACTGAGCGTCCAGTAAAATAGTCTCACATTCGTCCATTTTTAAGAGCGGCCCATCATACTGACCCGCCCCCCCTGTACAAGCTTCAATTCCATAAATTTAACTTTTCCAAACCTTGGAAAAATCAGGCATCATTTTTCCAGCGTTTGGAAACCCAATGGACCGCCCTATACACAACCAGAAACTGTTTGATTTTCCGGACGCCGGAAAGGATCCAGCCCCTCTATTCGACCGCTGGTTCACAGAAGCCCTGAAAGTCGATCCGCAAAACGCCGCCGTCGTGGCGCTGGCAACCGCCTCTTGCAAAAACCGCCCCTCTCTACGAATGGTTCTTCTAAAAGGATACGGTGAAAACGGATTTCTCTTCTATACCAACTACGAAAGCCGGAAGTCCGCCGATCTTTCCGAAAACCCAGCCGCCGCCATGACGTTCTGGTGGCCTTGGCATGAACGGCAAGTGCGGATTGAAGGGGAGATTGAGAAAATCAGCGCCACCGACTCCGATGTCTACTTCGCAAACCGTCCACGCGAGAGTCAGCTGAGTGCGTGGGCATCGCCGCAAAGTAGTGTGATTGGCTACCCGATCGCGCTCGACGAACTGCGTGAGCGATTCGGCCAAGAAAAAATTCCGCGCCCGGAAAACTGGGGCGGATTCCGGCTCGTTCCGGAAATCTTCGAGTTCTGGCAGGGCCGCGCCAACCGCCTACACGACCGTATCCGTTTCACAAAAATGGATAGCGGATGGACCATCGATCGGCTCGCGCCATGAGAAACTCTGCGCTTCTTCTCCTGCCGCTATTCCTCTGCGCCGGATGTTCTACAACCGGACGCCAAGTGACCTATGACAATACCGTCCAGGTCGCTCGACGTCCGCTGAGCGGAACATACGAATTCGGCTGGCGCGTAAAAACATTCTGGACGGAAGAAGTTACCTCACTCTGGCGGCGTAATATCAGTCTCCGTCTGCTGAACCTGCGGGATATTCCTGAATTATCCGGCTCTTCCTGCATGAAGCGCGAGGTTATGGCTGAATGGCTTCAGGATAAGAGCGGCCCACCGGTTCAAGGCTCCGGCCGCCTTCTACTTAACGGAGAAAACTTTTTTCCAAGGCTTGGAAATTCCATCAACGCCGCCACGAACCGAATCCTTTTCAAAACCTATTTGTTCGACAACGACGATGTCGCAAAAGAAGCCGCCGATCGGTTGAAGGCTCGTAGCCATGACATTGACATCCGCTTGCTCTACGACTCCGGCGGAACCCGGCTTTCGTGGCAAACTGACGCTCCGTCACTGCCAACGAATTATGTTTACGAAGTCGATGATATGATCCGGTATCTGGAAAAAGATTCTGGCATCACATTGCGCCGTGCGATCCACACCCTGCTCACCTCTGAACACTCCAAATACATCATCATCGATCACACGGTTGCTTACTTCGGCGGAATGAATATCGGTCGCGAATACCGCTACGACTGGCGCGACGCAATGTTTGAGCTCACCGGACCCGTTATCGATGCGCTTGAAAACCGTTTTGAAACCGCGTGGACGCTCGCCAGCGGAGACACCTCAACCCTCTTTAAGCTACCCAAAGACAATCATCCCGGCGGCGGAGATTTATACCTGATAAAAACAACCCCGCTCCATGCGCACATCTACAAAGGACAACTGCGCGCGATCCGGAATGCCAAGCAGTGCATCTACGTCGAAAACCCCTACCTGTGGAACGTATCCATTGTCTATGAACTCTGCGCGGCGCGCAAACGCGGCGTCGATGTGCGCGTCACCATTCCGCAAAACGTCAATCACGGCATCGGAGTCGCCGCCAATAAACAGACGGTCAATTGGCTGCTCGACCACGGCGTCCGCGTTTTTGTTTATCCAGGCATGACGCACGTCAAAGCCGCCATCTATGACCAGTGGGCTTGCTTCGGATCGGCTAACTTCGATGACCTGAGCCTGCATAAAAACTATGAGCTGAATATCTTCACCGACAATCCGGACATTGTCCGGCAGGTCAAAGTGGATTTACTTGAAAACGGACAACAGCTTTCGAAGGAAGTTTTCAACGCCGAAGAAATCAGCTGGATAGACATTTTTACGGCTCAAGCCGCGCAGTACTTGTAACCCATCGCATGGATTTCGCTAGCCCGGCTTTATTCCGCTGTCGATCTTGCGCACCACAGCCTCCGCCGTCCGGTTCCGCCGCACCTTACGCACCAACACATCGATGCCGTCCGTCCGGATTGAATCGCCGCACCGCGCGGATGAATTACGCACACGATCCACCCAATCGGCAAACGCCAACTGAGGTTCCACACCTTGGAAAATCGAGTCACCCAAAACATTCCGTAAACTCTCGATCGTCACACCGCCACCAACCAGCCAGCCATCGCCAATCGGATGCATGTGCGCCGGCAAGTGATCGTATTCATCCCGAATATCGCCGACAAGTTCCTCCACGATATCTTCCATCGTAAGCAGGCCAAGAACGGTTGAATCATCCATCACCAGCGCAATATGAACCCGGTCACGGATCATGTCGGTCAGCGCCTTGGCCAACGTTGTTTTCGACGCGATCCGCGATATCGGACGGATAATTCCGCTGAGGCCGGAACCTGACGGATCAACCTTCAGCGCGGTCACGATATCTTTAAAGGTGACATAGCCATCGATGGTTTGTGAATCGCCCGCCACCTTGCAAACCGGATAGCGCGTGTGCATGTGCATATGGGCTTCAATCAGCGCATCCATCATGCTCGCGCCAGCGGGAATGGTCGAAATATCTTTGGCCGGAACCATCGCCTCCGCCACGGTTCTGGCTGACAGTTGTACCGCCGACATAACGATTCGTTCTTCCATCGGCCCAATAATGCGTGTCGCCCGCGCCAGAGCCGTCGCGGCCCGCAGTTCAAGCAAACCGGTACGGTCGTCCTGAGCGCTCTGTCCCTTGAATCCGCCCTGCCCGGCTCTCACCAAATGCTTAACCACCGCTTCGAAAATGACGATTACCGGACGGAATATCCGCGCGACGATATTCATCGCAGGAGAAAGCGCCAGCACGACTGCTTCCTTGTTATTGATGCCGATCATCTTCGGAACCAGTTCCGCAAAAATAATTGTCGCCGCGCTCAGTGGAATCACAAAAAGAAGCAGCGACAAAAATCCGGCCAGTCCGGCCGACACTCCCGGAATCGCCTCAAGCTTTGGCGAAAGCCATTGATCTATGCCGGCGCCGCCGGTGGCCGCCGCGATCGCGCCAGCCAACGTGATTCCCAGCTGAATCACCGCCAGACTGGCTTCCAGCCGGTCTTTCATATACGCCGCGCTCCGCGCTCCGCGCCGGTTCGCATTCACCAGCACCTCCAGCCGCACACGCGACACCGAGGCCAGAGCCATTTCATAGGCTGCGAAAACGGCATTCACCGCAAGCATCAGCAGAATAATAATCCATTCCATAAAAATCCGTTCCCGGCGTTACGCCAGACAAAGCCCCGTTCAGCCGGAACCTGCTCAGATTAAATCCATTTCAGGAAAGTTCTTCCAGACAAAACCGGATGCGGTAAGCGGCCGCGTGAAAACAAACTGAACGAATCAGCCGTTTTTCATGTACGTCAATCCGAGCGCTTGCAGAACAGCGGAGATGATGAAATTGAACGGTTTGTTGAAGTGCGGCAAGAAATACACATCCGTCATGGCCAGTTCGAGCAGGCTCATCCGCTTCTGAATCGCCAGCGACAGATAAAAAATGCACTCGGTATGACTGGTTTCGCCGTATGATCCAATTTGCGCGCCCACCAAACGGAGAGTTTCCTTTTCGTAAATCAGCTTAACGCCGACCTGCTCTGTGTCGTTCATGAACTCGGGCCGGTCGTTGTCCGCATAGAAGGAGCTCGCCACGTTCAGTCCGGCGGCGACAGCCGCCGTTTCGCTCAGTCCAGTACTCGCCAGTTTATTCCCGAACACGCAAATCGCGTTGGTGCCGGTAATGCTTTCGAGCCGGACCTGTTTCAGTCCGTTAATCTGGCTGGCGGCCACCACACCGCCTTTGACCGCATTGGTCGCCAGCGCCACATGGCGGTAGGTTCCGGTCGCAGCGTGATAGATCGCTGCAGCATCGCCGATTGCGTACACGTCCGGAATCGAAGTTTGCATCGTGGCATCCACTTTCAGCGCGCCGTTTTCCAGCTTATCCGCTTTCGGTAACAGTGCGGTGTTCGGCTTGAACCCAACGCATTGCACAACGAGATCGGCATCGAACTTCCCGTGGTCGGTCACAATCTGCTTCACCTTGCCGTCGCTACCGCCGACATATCCGGTAAGCCGCGCGCCCAGTACCAGATTCACGTCGGCGAGACGGATGTCCTTTTCGAGCCGATCGGTGAATTCCTTATCGAAATACGCCGGAACCACCCGCTCCTGCAAATCAACCAGCGTCACTTTCTTGCCGCGCTGATGATAAGCTTCGGCCAGCTCAATGCCGATGTATCCGGCGCCGATGATCGCCACGCTCTTAATCTCCGGTTCGCCCGCCTTGGCGATCAGTTCCGAAGCGTGCTGGAACAGTTTGCAGACATAGATGTTCTGCAAATCTCGGTTTTCAACCTTGAAATCCACGGGCCAGGAACCTGCCGAGTAGATCAGCTTGTCATAGGAAACGGCTCGCTCTTCGCCGGTTTTCAGATCCCTGGCGATCACTTCTTTCTTGTCCGTATCAATCCGCACGACCTCGGTGCTCATGTACACCTCAGCCCCGAGCCGCTCCAGCTCGTCGCAATCCGAATAAAACAGATCGTTCACATTGTGAACCACACCGCTGACAGACAGGGCGATGCCGCAGCCAAGAAACGAGATATTGTCGTTGCGGTCAAACGCCACAACCTTGTGATCCTTGTTCTGCGACAGCAGTGTTCGGATAGCAGATGTTCCCGCATGATTCACCCCGACAACAACAACCTTGTATTCCATGACTTCCCCCTAGAAAAATTCGACTTTCAGCCCCGCTTTAGCGCCCCGGAGCAGATGTGAATGGAAAGTACTACCGCGCCGGTCATATTTGCAAGAGTTCTTCCGTGCCTTTTGCAGACATTGCTTGTTTAGCGCGTCTTTTGAGCTTTTTTCCAGGCTTCGAATTCGTCCAGCGTGCCGCGATAGTCGATGATTCCATGCTCGGTGACTTCAAGAATCCGCGTGGCCAGCGTCGCGATAAAACGGTGGTCGTGCGAAACAAAGATGAGCGTGTGGGGAAACAGCGAGAGGCCGTAGTTCAGCTCTTCGATGGATTCCAAATCAAGATGGTTGGTCGGCTCGTCCAAAGCTAAGACATTACCGCCCTCCAGCAGCATTTTTGAGATGATCAGCCGCGCCTTTTCGCCGCCGCTGAGCACGCCGGTTTTTTTCAGCACGTCCTGACCCTTGAACAGCATCTTGCCCATGAACGAACGTAACTCGACTTCGGCGGTTCCGGCGTCGGCAAAGCGGCCCAGCCAGTCCAGCGCGGGCGTTTCAGCATTCAGAAGGGTTGAGGAATCCTGCGGAAACAGACTGACCTGAACGGTTTCGCCGAACAGAACCTGTCCGCTATCGCTCTCCAGCTGTTTGCAAAGAATGTTGAGCAGTGTCGTTTTGCCAATCCCGTTTTTACCCACAATCGCCACGCGCTCTTCCGGCCCGATCGTGCAGGAAAAGTCGCTGAACAGGGATTTGTCATACGCCTTGGAAATTGCCGTCGCCTCAATCACTTTGTCGCCCAGCCGTTTTTTCGGTTTAAAACGAATGAAGGGCGATACCCGGCTGCTGGCTTTGATTTTCACAATCTCCAGTTTTTCGAGCGTCTTTTTTCGCGAGGTGGCCTGTTTCGCTTTGGAGGCGTTGGAGCTGAACCGGGAGATAAACGCTTTTAGATCGTTCGCCTGCCGTTCAACTTTCTGGTTCTGCTTTTCCTGCAACTCGCGCGCTTCAAGGCTGGCGATGGTGAAATCATCATAGTTTCCAGGGAACAGGCGAATCTCGTGAAAATCCAAATCGGCGATGTGAGTGCAAACCTGATTCAGGAAAAAGCGGTCATGCGAGATCGTGATGATCATTCCTTTATAGTCCTGGAGCAACTCCACCAGCCATTCAATCGACTCCATGTCCAAATGATTGGTCGGCTCGTCAAGCATCAGTAGATCGGGCTTGCCGAAAAGAACCTGCGCCAGCAGAACGCGCAGTTTAAACCCGCCCTGCAAAACCGTCATACTTTGTCCAAACAGGTCTTCGGTAAAGCCCAGCCCGACCAGCAGTGTAGCCGCCTCGGATTCCATCGTATAACCACCCGCTTCGCCGAAATCGTGCTCAATATGGCTGCACCGATCATGTTCTTCGTCGCTCAGCTCATCTTTTGAATAAAGAAGTTCTCGCTCGCAATGCAACGCCCACAGCTTGGGATTTCCCATGCAGACGGTGTCGAGAATTGTGTACTCATCAAACGCGGAATGATCCTGACGGAGATACCCAAGCGTACAGCCGGGGCCAATGGTGACCGTTCCTTCGCTCGGCTCCAGCTGTCCGGTCAGAATCTTCATAAACGTCGACTTGCCGGAACCGTTTGCGCCGATCAATCCGTAGCGGTTGCCGGGAACGAACTTCACCGAAACGTCTTCAAACAGCGCTGTCTTGCTGAAGCGCATCGTGATTTTTGAGGTTGTAATCATGGCTGTCCAATCCCGCGTGAAACTGAAAAATTGAAAATGAGCGCCGTGTATAGCAGGAACTCCCGGAAGAGCCGACTGCTAATTGCCCCGAATTTTTAAAGGAAGTTGCCGCCGCAGAGGTGACATCTTCTGCCGACTGTTGTACGATGCCGCCCTTTACAACAAGCCGTGTATGCAGAAATGCATACAACAGGTTAAATTTTAACAGAAGGAGCTTACATCATGCTTACATTGCTGATTTCTATCATTATATCCGCCGCAACGGTCACCGCCTGCACCGTTTATCATGTCAGTTCGGGCGGAGAAATTTTCGGGGGAATCGTCGGACTCCTGATCCCTCAGTTCTCAATCGGATATTTAGTCCGGAAAAAAATTGTAGCGGTTCAGGAAGAGCTTCAGGAAACGCTCGCGAATGGTCAGAAACAGGTGAACCGGAAAATTCAGCTGTTTCAAACCCGGCCCGGTGGAAACATCAAACAGTTGCAACGCCAGATTGAAGGCGACCAGAAAACGATCATCACCCACGCGCTCGCCTTCACCAAACGCTTTGAACCCTTCAAAAAATGGAACCTGTTAATGGGTCGGCAGATTGACTCCATGCGCTTGCAGTTTTCCTACCAACTGAAGGACTTCGCAACCGTCGATAAACTTCTTGCGTCCGGAGGACTGTTCACCGGCCCGATCATGATGGAACCCATGATGGTCGCCATGAAAATCGCCCGCCAATACAAAAACGGCGATGCGGCGGGCGCCGAAAAAACCTTCAAACGCCGCGTGAAATGGTTCCGTGGAAATCGCGGCACCCTGCTCTACGGACTGATGTCCTGGATTTATATGCAGCAAGGCGAGGCCGAAAAAGCGCGCCTCCTTCTGGCCAAAGCCAAAGAAATCACCGGCGACAAAACCCTCGCCAGCAACTGGGAACTGCTTTCGAACTGCAAAGACGCCCAGTTCTCAAACATCGGACTAGGCGATGAATGGTACGGTCTCTATTTAGAAGCCCCGCCAGCACCCAAACAGCAGAGAATGCACGGGAACGCCCACGGCGGACGTAGATTTTAAAGGGAAAGTCCGCCCCAGAGCTTTTTCCAGACATTGGAGCCGAGGCGCAGAGATTTCCAAACCTTGGAAATTTTTATCGTCACACCTGAGCCAATGTCGAAAGAGGCTGTCGCCGAAAGCGACAGCAAACGACATTGGCCGGATACCCGGCTCAATAAAACTCGGCGATGACTTCTCGGGTGAGTTTCACCCACTCTGATATTCTTGTGGTGTCTTTTTCCACTGTCTCGATATCTTTCAACGTAACGTCAAACACCGTGTCTTTGAGAACCTCAAAATCGCGACGGAGGGACTGTCTCACATTTTCCTTGTTGTATCCGGCGGCCAGCAATGCGGGGTTCGGACGGTAACTTATGACATAATCGCGGCCGATCCGTTCCGCGCATTTCTTTACGTCAGCAAACGGGGAAACCGCGATGCGTCGAAGATTCGGTATTTTCCGAAGCATGCCTATCTTATTGGTCAGGTCTTCGCAGCAGCCGTAGGAGACAAGTCCGAACTTGCTCATTATCGGCATCTGATAATGCAGCATGAATTCATCGTGCATTTCAGGAGAAACAAGCGTGAATTCCTGCGCGGCGGTAAAATTCCATAACTGCTTCCTCTTTATGCCGTTCACATTGGGTTGAGGATCAAGCAGCTCCTTTGCGTAAGGCATGGCTTGGTTGTATGAGGACGTGCTGCCGATATCTCCGGCGGCTTCCGCCTGATCATGCGTCCGCAATACCCCATCACTCATGAATTTTAAAAGCCTGTGAAGCTCTTCCGGGCTTTCATACATGTCCATCATTATGTTCTCGATGCCGCGCAGATGCCCTAGAGATGTCGATATGTCGGCGTAGGCCCCCCAATAAGCGGGTCCTCTAGCAACGTCTATCGGCATAATATCGCCGATTAGATCCGTAGCTTTTTCGACCAGAAGCGCCGTCTGTTCCTCATCAATTTCATGAAAAGGGGCGCGCAGCGCGTCCATATCCTCAAGGGTCTTCAGGAAGTAATCGATCTTAAAGGATTCCAGCGTTTCGAGCTTCCCCGCGAAATGGCATTTGAGCTCAACCCCCCATCCGGAGCATTTGTGTATCGCTGGAAGGGTATACCAAGGCTCAATAATACAGTCATCGCCGAAGTTCGAACGGAAAAGTTCCTTTTTAAAAAACGTCTCCATGGCCTTGCATAACGGATCTGTACATTCCGTCCGAGATTCCGGCATTTCCAGCCAAGCGAAGGCTCTTACATAAACGAGCGGACGTGAAAATTCAAAACTGTTGTGTTTGCGCCAAAGATCCCGCCGTACGGCCTGTATGCCATCTGTTGCAATGTCCATGTACCGTTTTGCCAAATTCCGTACCAGAGTCTTTTCTCCGAGATTCATGATCCGCTCTCCTTGTTTGTTTCAGATTTGCGTAATATAATAAAGGCCTACTATCAATGGGGTAAATGTAATCTCATGACATTATTTTTGTGGTTTTATGACTCTTCTCAAAGATTATAATTTCGCGATGAACTCCGCCGGAAAGGTCTTCTGCAGACCGGGCTGGCAATGGGATTGCCGCACGGCCCTCAAAGACTTCGACCTGTGGTGCATACTGGGCGGTCAGGGCGAAATGACGGTGGAAAAGGAAACTTACAAGTTATCGCAGGGTGACTGCTTCCTGTTGCATCCGGGTATACAATTCTTTGCCGACAACAAGCCTGAGGAGCCTCTTACCGTCGTATACACCCATTTTGATATTTTTAAAGACGGACGGAAAATCAGCGCTCTCAAAGAATCTCCCCTGCCCGATTTCCACAGAAAAATTCAAAACGTGCTGTTTTTCGAATCACTGCTTCAGAAAATGCTCGGATGCTGGTATCGGAACGATACGGACAATGCAATCCTATGGCTCTCCGCCGCATTGTGCGAGGCAGGCGATGACACAGAAGAGAAGACCACGGGAAATAAAAGCAACTCATTGACGGAAACAGCAAAAGATCTCTACAAGACAATCAACGAACATCCTGAAGAAAAATATTCTCTGCGGAAAATCGCCAAAAATTGCGGAACCTGCCCGGAACACTTCTCCAGAATATTTAAAAAGAGCACGAACTGTTCCTTCCGCGAAGCGGTAACCGCATCAAAAATCAGACGTGCGGAACTGCTCTTGAGCTCCACGGATTATTCAGTAACAAAAGTATCAGAGATTCTCGGATTTGGAGACATCTACCAGTTCAGCAAACTTTTCAAAAAGCAAACAGGCATGTCTCCGTCCACAATACGTCGAACATAACACCTCTTGAAAGCGGCTTAGCGAGCGCCTCTTACGCTCCTGCGATGTTCACGAGACGACCCGGCGCCACCATGACTGTTTTGATCGTTTCGCCTTCGAACCATTTCAGCACGGCTTCGTCGGTGATGCCGGTTGAATCGAATTTTCCAGACATTGGGAAATGCTGCGAGGGTCGCGCACAACGGACGCAGATTTTAGGGAGCCTCTCGCAAAGCCGCCAAGACGCAGAGATTTCCGAATCTTGGAAAAATGTAGTGTCGGCTCTGCGAGCCGATCTTCCGAACATTGGAAATTATACCGCCGCCGGCGTTACCGCAAAAAACAGCCGATTCTAAAAATCAGCGGTTGGCCCCTTTTCGGACGCAGATTTTAGGGAGCCTCTCGCAAAGCCGCCAAGACGCAGAGATTTCCGAATCTTGGAAAAATGTAGTGTCGGCTCTGTGAGCCGATCTTCCGAACATTGGAAATCATACCGCCGCC
>JADYZA010000178.1 GCA_020853375.1 Verrucomicrobiota bacterium
GAATCCGATGTTGTGGCGGGTCATTTCATATTCCCGCCCCGGATTTCCAAGCCCGACGATGACCTTCACTCAGATAGGCTCCTCATCAAAAACAGGTTTATTTCGCAGCCTCTTCCGGTTTCTTCTCGCGAATCACTTCCGGCTCGCCCGATGCAGCAACGGCACCTTCTTCAGCCACAGGTTCTTCAGCCACCTTCGGCATCGAAACCGCAGCAACACCGATCTCAGCATCCATCAAGATCGTGTACTTCGAAGAATCAATCTTAATGTCTTTGATCGTGAGAATATCACCAAGCTTCAGTGCGCTGACATCCACATTGATTGCCTCAGGAATGTCCGCAGGGAAACAGGATATTTCGATATGGTGCAACAGATGATCCAAAACACCACCCTGATTCTTGACCCCGTCGGCTTCGCCGATGAGTTCAACAGGAACTTCGATATGAAGCTTCTTGTCCATTGCAACTTTCTGCATATCGACATGAACCACGCTGCCGGTAAGTGCGTTGTGCTGAATTTCTTTCAGCAACACAGACTCTTCTTTGCCGCTATCGATCTGAATCTTGATCATTACGTGTTCACTCGTGTGATGACGCAACATTTGCTCGAATTCATGTTTGGGCAGGGAAACGGAACGAGCCGCAGTGCCTTCACTATAAATCACACCTGGAACCTGCCCGTCGCGACGCAGTCTGCGCGCACTGGCGGAACCTTTATCATCTCTACTCTTTACTATAATTTTTGCGTCCATTGCTTTTTTCTCCTCAAGTTATTCTGAAAAGTGATGTCACCGAATTATTGTCATGTATGCGACTGATTGCCTCGGCCAGCAACTCCGCCACAGAAAGAACTTTTACCTTACTGCCGGTTTCACAACGGGCAGGCACACTATCTGTGGTCACCAACTCAATAATCGGTGACTCATTTAACCGCTCCACGCCCTTGCAATTCAACAGGGAGTGGGTCACTGCCGCACGAATCGAAGCCGCGCCAGCCTTCTCCAGCAGCTTAGCGGCAGCCGTCAGCGTGCCGGCAGTCGAAGTCATGTCATCCACCAGCACCGTATTACAACCCCTGACATCTCCAACCAAATGCGTCGCCTCAACTTTATCGGCGCTCTTGCGCTCCTTGCCGACCACCGCAACCCCAGCATCCAACATATCTGCGTAAGCTGCGGCCAACTTCATGCCGCCAGTGTCCGGAGCGACAACTACAAGGTCTTTCAGTTTTTTATCGCGCAGGTGTTTTACAAAAACCGGCGCTGCGTAGAGATGATCAACTGGGATATCAAAAAACCCCTGAATTTGCTGGGCATGCAGATCCATCGTCAGCAAACGGTTGGTTCCCGCCGCCACCAACAGGTTGGCCACAAGCTTGGCAGTGATTGGAACTCGCGGCTGATCTTTACGATCCTGCCGAGCATAGCCATAGAACGGCATGACAGCGGTGATGCGTGATGCAGACGCACGTTTGGCCGCATCGATCATAATCAACAGCTCCATCAGATTCTCATTCGGGGGATAGGATGTTGGTTGAATGATGAATACATCGCGTCCACGAACATTTTCGGCAATCTTCACGAAGATTTCACCGTCCGGGAAGCGGCTAATCTGAACATCACAGAGCTTTTCGCCGACTTTAGCGGCAATACGCTCCGCCAAATCCCGATGGGCTGTACCTGTTAAAATTTTCACCGTTTCATTTCCTTATATAGTCGTGTTCTTTTTGACTGGCCTATTTCCGCCCTAATGGATTTGCCCGACTAGGATTTGAACCTAGACGCCAAGAATCAAAATCTTGTGTGCTACCATTACACTATCGGGCAGCCCTTTTAGTGCCAAAAAAAACACCTCTCTCCCCCGAGAGAAGCGTTGAACCATAAAAAGAGCCCCTATCGTTGTCAAATTAAAACGGGAAAGAGAAAATTTATACCGTCACAAGGCAGATTTATAACACCCGGTGCGCTTTTTTCGTGCATTTAAACTCATCTTGAATATGCTTCGCGCGTGAATAAATACAAACTCGCCTCGATAATGCTGGCTTGCGCGGCGCTCAATGGCTTTGCGCAGAATGAAAGTTCCACTTTCGATTTTAATGCGCTCAGAAACCGAGCGCAAAATCTGGCCGCTACGCCATATCAACCTTCAGACAGAACCCTGCCTGAAGAGTTGAGGAACTTTAATTACGACAACATGCGGAATATCCGCTTCGATCCGAAGTCCGCCATCTGGCGCATGGAAAGACTCCCTTTCCAGCTTCAGTTCGTGCATCGTGGCGGACCACAGACTGGGCGCATCACCATGAACTCCGTCGAAGATGGACGAGCCGAACTGATCCCTTTCTCGAAAAGCCTGTTCAACTACTCGCAGGCCAAAATAAACGGTCGACTTCCCGATGATCTCGGGTTTAACGGATTCCGCATACACTATCCGCTCAACTCAATGGAATATCTCGACGAAGTCGTCGCCTTTCAAGGCGCATCCTATTTTCGGGCTCTCGGGAAAGGCTTGCACTACGGTCTCTCAGCACGCGGTCTAGCCGTTAATGTGGCCGGAAAAGCCCCTGAAGAATTTCCAGAGTTCACAGAATTCTGGATTGAGAAGCCAGACAGTCGGGCGGACCGGATAAAAATATACGCTTTAATGAACAGCCCGAG
The DNA here is from genome assembly GCA_020853375.1 of Verrucomicrobiota bacterium. Lineage (GTDB taxonomy): Bacteria > Verrucomicrobiota > Kiritimatiellia > Kiritimatiellales > Tichowtungiaceae > Tichowtungia. Next base: position 2,657 of record JADYZA010000178.1, read on the forward strand.
TCTGGCAGGAGCGTACGAAATACTCCTGATTCCTGGCGTGGACACCATCATGGAAGTCAAGGCGACACTGTTTGCCCGCCAGTCGGTCGAAGAACTTGGCCTAGCGCCCCTGACCAGCATGTTCTGGTTCGGCGAAGGCTCAACATCCCGTCACGGCGATTTCCGTCCCGAAGTGCACGATTCAGACGGGTTACTCGTCCATACCGGCGCCGACGAATGGCTTTGGCGTCCGCTTTGCAAGGAAGGCGACGTCCGAGTTTCCTGCTTTACCGACAAAGCTCCACGAGGATTTGGACTTCTTCAACGCGACCGAAATTTTTCCAGCTACGAAGATCTTGAAACATTCTACCACAATCGCCCGAGCACTTGGGTTGAGCCCGGCACAAACTGGGGTTGCGGCGAAATCCGGCTGGTCGAGTTGCCGTATGGCGAAGAATATTTCGACAATATCGTGGCCTTCTGGAAACCGGCGAAGCCACTCACTCCAGAAACCCCGCTTGAATTTTCGTACCGCCTGCACTGGTTTAAGGATGACCCAACCTTGCCGCCGCTCGCCAGAACGCTGGCCACCCGGATTGGCAATGCCACGGAATATCCCGGATCAAAAAAATTCGTGCTGGATTTCAGCAACAGCGCGGGACTTGACCGGAACAATCCGGATAGCGTTGTGCCGGTGGTGTCTATCACCAACGGAAACTTGAAGGGTAAACATCTCCAACGAAACGACCCCGGCAACGCGTGGCGCGTCTTTTTTGATGTTGAACCAATTGACCGTACCAAACCTGTTGAAATGCGCTGTTTCCTGCAATCAGGTGGACTGCCGCGGAGTGAAACGTGGACCTACTTCTGGAACCCATAGAAGCCTTTGTTCCCACCTGGGGCAGCCCAGAGGAATGGAACAGCGCGTATGATAAACTCGAGAGCTACCTGCGAGCTCATGAGGTTGATAGTCATTTGCACCGCGCATATCTCAACACCATGATCCTGCGTCGCGTTAGCCGACGGTGGCAGAATCAGACGCCAGAAACGCCCCTTGCGACGCTGGTGATTGAAGAGGCGAACCTTCTACTGAATGAATGGTTCACGCTTATTATGGAGCTACCTGCTGGAACCAGCACCAACTTCACCACGGCCGACGGACGTGTCGCTCTTTTTCTTTGCGACGGCCCGCTACGCTGGCCTTATGCCTTTTTGGAGCCGCGCCAAATTCCGAACGATCTAAAGACCGCCATGAGTAAAAGTCTCATGCGGGCCGGCCCAGAACTACAAATCAGCAATATGGTGCCTCGCCCGATCGACCTAGGCCTTTTCCCGGAAATCGCCGACGATGCGATGGATGTCTTAAATCGAAGACCTGTTATCAAAGCCCTAATCGGCTGGCTCATTTTTCTCACCATTCTAACTTACCTTTTCTGGATGACACGATGACGGCAACAAAACTTCTATCAGGCGCTCAAAAAGTGCGTCGGCGTATTGTCTTTTTTTCGCTGGTGTTCCTCCTTATAACGCTGGCCACTTGGGTTATGGCGGATATCCTCTGGCGCGGAGGCATGAACAGTTGCGAAGTCGCGATTTTGATTCTCTTCGCCATCCTTTTCACGCCGGTTTCTCTGGGCATCGTTCAAGCTCTGACAGGATTCATCATTCTCTGGCGGCGGCGCGATCCGGCCCGCCTGCTTTCGCTTCTAGAAACAACACCCGCATTACCCGACCTCCCCGTTACCGCAGTCGTACTCCCCATCTTCAATGAGGACGTCAGCCGCGTGTACGAAGGGTTGCGAGCCATTTACCGTTCTGTCGAGCGAACCGGAAATCTTTCGCGTTTCGACTTTTTTATCCTGAGCGACTCAAACGATCCTAACAAATGGATCGAAGAAGAAATGGCCTGGGCCGAACTTTGCAAACAGGTTTCAGGCTTCGGAAGGATTTTCTACCGCAAACGGAAAATCGCGCTCAACCGCAAGAGCGGAAACATCAGCGACTTCTGCCGCCGCTGGGGCAGCAAATACCGCTACATGGTAATTCTTGATGCCGACAGCGTGATGAGCGGCGACTGCCTCGTCAAGCTGGCACAACTCATGGAGTTGAATCCTCAGGCAGGTATCATTCAGGCTGCACCGGTTCAGGCTCTCAGCGAAAGCCTCTTTGGTCGCGGTATGCAGTTTGCCGGTTCGCTCTACGGCCCCGTATTTCAAGCCGGGCTCAATTTCTGGCAGGCCGATGAAGGCAACTACTGGGGACACAACGCCATCATTCGCCTGGCTCCATTCATCGAACATTGCGCCCTGCCCGATCTTCCGGCCAGCAAAACGCCGCGAGCCAAATTCATGAGCCATGACTACGTCGAAGCCGCTCTCATGCGCCGCGCAGGCTACGAAGTCTGGCTCGCTTACGGACTCGGCGGAAGCTACGAAGGCGGCCCGCCAACACTCCTCGACATGGCCAAACGCGACCGCCGCTGGTGCCGTGGAAATTTCCAGCACAGCTGGCTGGTGCTCTCGCCCCACGTCCGTCCAATCAATCGCCTGCACCTGGCTCTCGGCATCATGAGCTATCTCTCCTCGCCGCTCTGGTTGTTTTTCATGATCATCGGAACACTTCAGTTCTGGATCGCATCCCGACTTACCGTCCGCACGTTTGACTTTGATGTCGGCCTTTCCCGGCTTCTCGATGTCGGCGGCAATCAGCTGGCTATCATCCTTTTCTCCACCACCATTTCGCTGCTCTTCCTGCCCAAACTGCTCAGCCTGTTGCTGGTTCTGCGCAACAAGGAATCGGCCCTTCTGTTTGGAGGCCGCCTGCGCGCAACGGTCAGCGTCATCATTGAACATTTCTTCTCGATGCTCATCACCCCCATTCTGATGCTTTTCCACTCCCGTTTCGTTCTCGGCGTTATGGCCGGACAGGAAGTCGGCTGGGGAACCCAGCGACGTGGCGGCGAGAACGCCGCTGATTGGGGCGAGGCGATTGAAGCCCACGGAGGCCATACAATCATTGGAATCCTATGGGGCTTACTCGCCTGGAAAATTAATCCCGCCTTCTTCTGGTGGATGAGCCCCATCTTTATCGGCTTGGTCAGCTCCATTCCGGTATCCCTGCTGCTCGGCAAAGTTTCAGTCGGAACGGCGATGCGACGAATGAACCTCTTCATCACCCCGCAGGAAAGCAATCCGCCAGCAGAACTGGCCGAACTGAAAACCAGCCTCGCGATCTGCGACCAGCATGCGCCCCGGCTGGAACCCCTGCGTAAAAATTACGGTTTCATGCAAGTTGTCATCGACCCGTACGTCAACGCCATCCACATTGCTCTGCTCCGGCGGCATCACAAACGGCTGGAAGGAACATACTTCACGCAATTACAAGATCGCGTCGTCGCGGAAGGCCCCGACCTGCTCAGCCGTCGCGAACAGATGGCCCTGCTGATGAATCCCGAATGCATGGCTTGGCTTCACGAACAGATATGGAAGCTTCCATCGGAAAAACTCGCCCCGTGGTGGACGATGGCCTTGCGCCAATACAACGTCCTCGAAAGCAAACCGCAGACCGCCCTCTATCTGTAGAGGATATCTCCATCAGGAGCGACGGAACAGACTCCGGAATCCGTGTGTGAGATGCACACCGGCGATCGCAACACCAACCAGCAACAGCGATGTGCCGCAAGGATAAGCCAAGTAACGCGCCTCCCAGCGAGGATGATATTTCTGCTTAAAGAAGAATAACCGCTTGTAGCCGTAGAATCGTTCGAGATTTTCAAAGACAAACCGGAGCGCCCGATCATAAAAGCTGTGTTCGCTTGGATCGGCTGTATTCGCCAGCGGTGCGCCGCCAAAGCTGACCTCCTCAACGCCCTGATCTCGGAATGACTGCATGGCTTCCAGAATCAGGAAATCCATCACATCGCGGGCCTCGGCATGACTGCGCATAAGATCGAGGCACCGACCCTTGCCGTGATTATAGGTGTGCCATGTTGCGAACGCTTCAAGACGGCCTTCCGGCGAGCAAACCACCGCCGCCCCTTTTTCACGAATGGCTTGAGCGCTGAAAGAACTGAGATCAAAACCCATTTCGCCGCCGCGTTTGCGCGCCAGCCATTCCTTGGACAAAGCCAAAAGCTGCTGTTCCATTCCTTCGTCCAGCTGGGACCCCTCACCGCCACACCATCCAAACACCAGTCCGTTTTTCCGAGCCTTGTTCCGGGCGGTCCGCAGATTCTGAAACCGGGCACCATCGAGTTTGAAATCTTCCAGCCGGAGCCGGGCTTCTTCGGCAATCCGGACGAGCTGGAATCCGACCTGTTCATAAATGTCGCGGTTGGTGTGATGGGAACAATAAAAAACTGGCTTCCAGTCGCAACTGCGGCAATGGCGAATGAATCCATGCACAAGTTTCTCGCGGCATTCCGGCCTGCAAATTGGATCGGCCAGCACAACCGCCACATTCCACCAGAGCGCATAAGCAACCACGCCCTCCACGCCTTCCTCAAAATAATAGTGCTTATCCGGAAGCAAGGCAAAGATCGCCATCGGATCGTCCGAATGCGTATCCACCAGCCGTTTGACGTTTTCGAAATCTTCCGGACTGTGCGTATGTTTGCGTAAAATCACCGGACGCAAAATCATGATCAACGCGATAAATCCTGTACACAACCCCTGCAACCGGATGGTATGCAGAAGATGCGAAGCTTCCCGTCCGGCAAGCTCATTAAGTTCTGTTTTAATCTGCAGGGCGGCAAAGACTGCTCCGCGAAACGATTCAGACCACGACAGATGATTTCCAAAAATTCCGCGCGCGCCCAGCCCGTGGATGGCTACCGTTCCATAACCCGCGAGTAGCAGAAACATTATAACGGCAACGGCAATGCCAAGGCGGAAAGACGGCGTATCGGACCGGGCCTCGAACAAGCTGCGCCGCCGGAACAGCGCCACAAGGATCACAAAGGCCACCGCTGAACGGTTCCAGTTGAAGGTTTGTGTGAAATCCAGAACCGCAGCGACCAACAGAACAACCACCGCCATATTCCATGCAACCCGTTTTCGCCGACGCAATCCATGGGCCAGAGCGAGTAGCATCACCCCGGACAGGAACAGAATAAACCGCCCGTGCTGACTGACTTCCAGCGGAATCCATTCCTGAATTTTATCAATGATCGCGGAGGATGACGGGATGATGGAGTCGAGAATGTTCGAGAACCCGCAAAGGGCGACCGAAGCCGGCAGAAGCATCAGCGCGGCGCGGCGCGAAACCATTCCGACCAGCAACATAAGCAAAAGAATTCCATAGATGATCATTCGGACCGGGCGCAAATGCCGCCCTTCTTCCGGCGGAGCCGCGGCGGAGTCGTCGCCCAAAGCCCAGGACACACCATCCAGCAACACCGACTCAAATTCAGGGCCAAGCCCGTCAAACCCGTGGTTCATTCCCTTCAGCAGGTATAGCTGATGCGGCGACTTCAGCAGACGAATCCACGTTGTCTGGGCCATGAAGTCGGCTGTGCCGTGATATTGAACCACTCGGATATCCCGCACATCGTGATTAAATTCATTCAGATCAAACGTTCCCGGCCCGGTTGGCGTAATCCCCACCAAATCCGGCGCGCGGATTCCGTAGCGGCCGCGGCTGTCCAGACTCATCAGCAACAATCCGGCGAGTTCCGGCGGACGGTTTGTTCCCCGTGCTGCGGCAACCGCCTGAGCGGCACCCATACTCCAGCCGCCGTAGAGAACTGGAATCCCTTCGGCATGTAACGACTTTGCGGCAAACGCCGCCACAGCGGCCATATCCTTGGCAATAGTCGGCTGGTCAAAATCCTCCGCCGAATATTTTTTTAAATCGAAAGCGACAACAGCCAGATTGGCTTCCTTCAGCCAGGTAGCAACCCCATGCTCCCACGCGCTCCAGCCGCCGTCGCCCGAACCAAAAACCACCAGTGCTCGCGGATCGCCGCCTTCCGTCGCATACAGCCGAATATCAAAATCGCCGTGTGTAAGCGTGACTTGCGTCAACGGCGGCATCGGCGGCAAAGCGGATTCACCTTCGGCGCCCCGACTGGACAGCGGAGAACCCAAGAGACTCAAAAACAGAATTACACCGGAAATCCGTATCAACATGGAACCAACCATATAAATCACTCCGCGTCACTGATCAGGAAGCGGGCAGAGTATAGAGAAACGGCTCAGGTGTTCAACTGCTATCACCGACTGTCCGGCCGGAAAGCATCCGTACCGCCGTATTTTCTATGTGTTCCGCGATGGAACAGGTGCTAAATTCCCTCCAATGAATTTCGATCTGACAGCCTTACGCACGGCACGCGCAGCCGGAACCTGCCGGCTGCCAACCCTACCGCCGTCGGC
>JADYZA010000179.1 GCA_020853375.1 Verrucomicrobiota bacterium
CATGAAAGCCTGATCGATACGGAGACTCTTCTGCCCGTTCGGTACACGCAGAACGTGAAGGAGCGAAGCTACCGCTGTCACGAAGTGACCGACTTCGACTTCAAAGAGCTCAAGGCTCATTATGCCCATTTGCTCAACGGGACAAAAAAAACCTACGACATCAAGCCCGGCATGCGCGACATGTTCAGCTTCATGTATTTCATGCGTTCGGTGCAGCTTGCGGAGCACACCAACACCCAGTACCGCGTCATGGCGGACGAAAAAGTCTATGATCTGTTTATCAAAACCTTCGGCGTGGAACAGGTTGAACTCCCGCACTACGACCGGAAAATTCCGGCGCTGGAGTTGAAACCTGAGGCGATGTTCGACGGCATGTATGTGCGTAAAGGAAAAGCCACGGTCTGGATATCGCGGGATTCCCGGCGGTTACTGACGCAAGCCCGGTTGAGCACTCCGTTCGGGCGGGTCAGCCTGACACTCCATGAGGTAAACGGTCCGGGGGACGATTTTTGGATTACTGAAAAAAAGGACGGCGATGAAGAAACAAAAAAATAGCCGAGTGATCGGCGTGATACCGGCGCGCTGGGCCTCGACCCGGCTTCCGGGGAAACCGCTGGCGATGATTGCCGGGAAACCGATGATTCAGCGCGTGGCGGAGCAGGTGGTGAAAGCGAAGTCGCTGGATGCCGTTCTGGTCGCCACCGACGATCAGCGCATTGTGGACGCCGTCGCATCCTTCAAAATTCCCGGCGTGAAAGCCGTGATGACGCGCGCCGATCATCCGTCTGGCACCGATCGCATCGCCGAAGCCGTAGAGAACGAAGACTGTGATATTTTGATTAACATTCAAGGCGACGAACCGCTGATGGAACCGGAACTGATCGATCGGCTGGCCGACGTGATGACATCTGGCGACTGGGATATGGCCACCGCCGCCGCGCCGATCAACTGTGAAGCCGATTTGAAAAATCCGGCCGTGGTCAAAGCCGTTTTCGGCCGCGACGGACAGGCGCTCTATTTTTCCCGTTCCGTCATTCCGCACATCCGCGATGCCGGAACCGATGCAACCGGCGCACATTGGCGGCACATCGGCATTTACGCTTACCGCCGCGACTATCTGTTGAAGCTGGTGGCCGAGCCGCCGTGCCGACTCGAAAACCTCGAAAAGCTCGAACAGCTCCGCGCTCTCCACATCGGTTGCCGGATGAATGTTTTGCAGGTGGATGACGTCGGTATCGGTGTCGATACGCCGGAAGACATTGTGAAGGTCGAAGCGATTCTGGCGCGTCGTTAGGACTTCATGTTGCATTGGCGAAGCGCCTCGTAAAGCACGATGGACGCGGCGTTGGCGAGATTGAGCGACCGGACGTGGTCGAGCTGCATCGGGATGTTGTACACGTTGTCTGCGTTGGCCTCGATCAACTCCATCGGCAGTCCGCGGCTTTCGCTACCAAAAACCAGACAGTCGCCGGGCTGGTAGTCTGCTTCTGTGTAATTCCTTTTTCCGCCGGTGCTGAAAAACAGTTTTCGGCAGTTCGGAAAATCCTCCTGAAATTTTCCAAGGTTTGGAAAACGACGGACGTCCACAGAATCCCAGTAGTCGAGCCCAGCACGTTTCACTTCGCGGTCGGTCAGCCGGAAGCCAAGCGGCTCAATTAGATTGAGAACGGTTCCGGTGGCGGCGCACAGCCGGGCGATGTTTCCGGTGTTCTGGGGAATTTCAGGTTCGACCAGTACAATATTGAACGGCGGATCGGGCCAGATGAAAGGAAGTTGGGTTCTTGGGCGTGTCATAATCATCTTTCTTTGCGGAACATCACGGCGGGCGCGAGCCTTCGTTACGTCCAACCATTGGAAAATCCGGAATTGTTCTCTGAGTCGGCGGAGACTCTATGGTAAAAACCGCCCGTATGTCAGGAAATAAACCAGAGCGGATCGGGGTGTTCGGCGGGTCGTTTGATCCGGTGCACATGGGACACCTGACGATTGCGCAGGATGCCGTTGAGCAGCTGGAACTCGATCGGCTGATTTTTGTGCCGGCCGCCGTGCCGCCGCATAAACAGGGCCATGCGCTGGCCGAAGGACGGTACCGTCTGGAAATGCTCCAGCTGGCGACGGAAAGCAATGTGAGCTTTGAGGTTTCCGATATGGAGCTTCAGCGCGGCGGAGTTTCCTACACCATCGACACGATTACGCAGATTCAGTTTGAACATCCCGGCGCGGAGCTGTTTTTTATCGTCGGTCTCGATTCGCTGACCATTCTGCATTCGTGGCGGAATATCGAACAACTGCTCGAACTGTGCACCGTCGTGCCGTTTGCCCGCGGCGGCGAAGACCCGGTGCGGGTCGCGGAGCAGATTCAGCTTTCCGAACCTTGGAAAACCAGACTGATGGATCGGCTCATCCGGATTCATGAGGTGGAAATTTCCGCTTCCGAGGTCCGGATGAGGCTGGCCGAGGGGCTGAGTATCCGCTACCTTGTGCCGCCAGAAGTGGAAATGTACATTGCGGAGCATGGATTATATGTCTGAAGAAAAAGTTAAAAAGGCGAAGGTTGTGAAGAAAGTCTCAACGGCGGCTCCGAAAAAAGCCAAAGCTGTGAAAAAGGCTCCTGAACTGCCTGAGGTTGTTCTGAAGGCGATTAAGTTCATGGACGACAAAAAGGCGGAGAACATCGTAATTCTCGACCTGCGCAAGGTGGCCAACATTTCCGACTATTTTGTCGTGGCCACCGCGGCCAACGCTCCGCACCTCAAGGCGCTGGGCGACGGGCTACAGCGGCTTTATAAAAACGAGCAGTACGAAGGCTACCGCGCCGCCGGAACCGGTGACAGCGGCTGGTTTATTGCCGACTATGACGGCGTGATGGTTCACGTTTTCAGTCTCGAGATGCGCAATCTCTACGATCTCGAAAAACTGTGGAAAGACGCCGCACGGATCGAGCTTCCGGCTGTTTAACCGCGCCGCCGGCATTTATTTTTTGTGTCTTTTTGCGTTCTGCGCGGCTACTGTCTTTCCCCAATGAACCGCATTGCCAAAGTCGCCGTAGATCTCTCGCTGGACCGCGAATTCGACTACCTGATTCCCGAACCGCTCCGTTCGCGGATTGAGATCGGTTCACGGGTCGAAGTGCCGTTCCGGTCGCGGATGGTAACCGGTTTCGTGGTCGGGTTTGCGGACAAGTCCGCCTTTGACGACCTCAAACCCATCAGCAACGTGTTGGGCGAAAAATCGCTGGTTAACGAAACGGTGATGGAGCTGGCGCGCTGGATGTCATTCTATTACCTCGCTCCATTCGAAACCTGCGTGCGCACTTTGCTTCCCGCCGTCGTCCGCAACAAAGAAAGCGGCGGAAAAAAACAGCTGA